>CALCML010000349.1 GCA_937967765.1 uncultured Carnobacterium sp. | reverse complement strand
CGGATGTTCTGGTAACTGAAAAGAAGTGAAAGCCACGGTTTGACGCGCGGCTTTCATTTCTTCTAATACTTGTGTAACGACTTGTTCACCAAGATTGATATAGATGGAGCGCCCAAAAGAAATGTTTGCTCTATTTGTTTCCATATACTTCGTTAATACGATCTTCATCTACACCGAAGAACCATGTGATGACAAATCCACCGATGTAAGCTCCGACCATTGCAGTTAAGAAGAGTACTTGAGTTCCTGGTACCATAATTAAAGCACCGAATAACCCAGAAACCCCTTGAGATACAGTACCTAAGTGGAATAGAACTGCTAACATACCGCCGACACCAGATCCTAAGCAGGCTGTTAAGAATGGTCTACCTAAAGGAAGTGTTACAGCGTACATCATTGGTTCCCCGATACCTAAGATACCAACTGGTAATGAGTCTCTTGTTAATTGTTTTAATTTTTTGTTCTTAGTCTTCAAGTATAATGCTAAACCTGCACCCACTTGTCCACCACCGGCCATCATTAAGATTGGTAATAGGTAGTTGATACCTTGACTTGGTCCGTTTGGATCATTTAATAGCACGTGGATTGGAGTTAACGCTTGGTGTAAACCAACAGATACGATTGGTAAGAATCCAGCAGCTAAAATGTACCCACCAAAGATTCCTAATTGTTCATATACGAAGTTTAATACTGTGTAAATACCTTGCGTTAACGCAGCACCGGCAGGTTGGATGATTAATACTGATAAGAATGCACCAATGATTAATGTTAATAATGGAGTCAAGAATGTTTTCAACATTGTTGGAATCACTTTGTCAACAGCGCGTTCTAAGTAAGCTACTACAATCCCCATCATTAATGCGGCTAATAGACCACCAGCACCTGGGTTGAATGGTTTATCAGTAAATGGCATCAACACTTGACCAGCATCTGTTTTTAAAAGAAGTGGCATTGTTGTAACACCAAGTGACATACTTCCTGCGATTGCCCCAAGAATAGGAGTTCCTTTGAACTCACGAGCAGCATTGTACCCTACATATAAAGGTAAGAAGGTGAATAGTCCCCAACCCATTGTACGGATGGCTTGATACCACCATTCAAAGTCATATGCATTTTGTGTTGTTACGTTAATAACGTTTGAAATACCGTTAATTAAACCAGCTGCGATAATCCCTGGTAATAATGGTACGAAAATGTTAGCGATGTGTTCCAAGAAACGTTGAACTGGTCCATTATGTTTTGCTTTATTTTCTTTTTTATTTTCTTTTGCTAAATCAGCGGCGTCTACTTCATCTACGCTGCCTAATTCAATTCCAGTTAATGCAGAAAATTCGCGACCAACTTCAGTCACTTTACCAGGTCCTAAAACGATTTGAACCCCTTGTTCACGTTCTACAACTCCTAATACTGAATCCACATCTTTTAATCCAGCCACATCTACTTTAGATGTATCTGCTACTGTCAGACGTAAGCGAGTCATACATGTAGCGTTACTTACTACGTTTTCCTTCTGTCCGACTTTACTTAAAATTTCATTTGCTACTTTCTTTGCATCCATTTTATTAAGCCTCCTTATTTTTCATTGCCTTTACGATATTCATTTGATTTTCCTGAAGCAGTCTTTCTGCTTCTTGTGCCGAAATATGATGTATTTGAGAGATAATAGCGACTTTTAAATCAAAATCATTGTCCTCAAGAACACGTCTTGCGTCTTCTGGAGAAAGATTGGTAATCTTTGCAAGAATATTGGTTGCTCGTTGTTTCAACTTCAAATTTGTTGGTTGAACATCGACCATATATCCTTTAAAGATTTTTCCTACTTGAATCATCGCAGTCGTTGTAATCATATTGAGAATGATTTTTTGAGCCGTCCCTGCTTTCATTCGCGTAGAGCCTGTAACCACTTCTGGGCCAGTAATTGCTTCGATACCAACTGAAGCGACTTGAGAGATTAAAGCGTTCGGAGAATTGGAAATCGCACCTGTGAAACATCCCACCTTATTGGCATAGGCAAGGCCTGCTACGACATAAGGTGTGCGTCCACTCGCACTAATTCCGATGACTACATCCTCTTTGACAAGATCCAAGTCTCTTAACTGTGCCTCGGCTAAGGTTTCATCGTCTTCGGCACCTTCTATGGCGTTACGAAGAGCGTAATCTCCACCCGCAATCAGCCCCACTACCATCTCCGGTGATACACCAAATGTTGGTGGGCATTCGCTTGCGTCCAGAACACCAAGTCGACCAGAAGTTCCCGCGCCCAGATAGATCAATCGGCCTCCTTTCTCGAATGCTTGTACAACACCTGCTGTAACTTTTTCAATTTCTGGAATGCACTGTTCAATCGCATCGGTGATTTTTCTGTTTTCGTCATTCATATAACGTAAAATCTCACGAATCGACTGCGTTTCAATATCCTTACTTCTGTCATTGACTTGCTCTGTCATCAATTTTGAAATGTCATCCATTTTCTCCACCTCCTCTTAAAAATTCCACTAAAATTCATAATGAAATCGTTTTTCTTAAACATATTATACAGCGTTGTAAATTTTATTTCAATACTGTATAATGAAATCGGAAACAATATTTCTCGAAAAAGGTAGGGATTCCATGAAAAAGTTTTTAACA
>CALCML010000348.1 GCA_937967765.1 uncultured Carnobacterium sp. | reverse complement strand
CTGGTATTGAACCTGAGATGAAAGAAGAAGTCACAGAAGAGATTGCCCAAAAACGCCGTGATATTGAGCAACAATTAAGAAATGGCCTCCTTGATTCTAAAGAAGTGACGATTGAATTAACTGAGAAACCGATGCGTATGGCAGGTTCTGGAAACCAAATGGAACAAATGATGCAAATTCAATCAGTTCTTGACCAAATGACTCCTAAGAAGAAAATCAGTCGTACGGTTACGGTGAAAGAGGCGTTAGAATTACTAACGGAGGAAGAAGCTAACAACTTAATCAATCAAGAAGATATGCATGCAGAAGCTCTTAAACTAGCTGAAACGTCAGGAATTATCTTTATCGATGAGATTGATAAGATTGCGGCTAAAGGTCATAACGGTGGTGAAGTTTCTCGTGAAGGTGTTCAACGAGACATTTTACCAATTGTTGAAGGAAGCCAAGTGAATACGAAGTACGGTGTGATTAACACAGACCATATCTTATTTATCGCATCTGGTGCCTTCCACGTTGCTAAACCAAGTGATTTAATGCCGGAATTACAAGGACGTTTCCCAATTCGTGTTGAATTACAAGATTTATCTAAAGAAGACTTCGAACGTATCCTAACGGAACCTAAGAATGCTTTGTTAAAACAATACAAAGCATTGCTTGCTACTGAAAATGTAGAAGTCATCTATACAAAAGAAGCCGTCTCTAAACTGGCTGAAATTGCTTTTGAAGTGAACAGCACAATGGAAAATATCGGTGCCCGTCGTCTTCATACGATTTTAGAAACAGTTCTCGAAGAATTGTTATTTGAAGCGCCATCTATGCAAATGGGAAGCATTCAAATTACAGAACAGTATGTTGAAAGTAAACTAAATGCGATTCGTGAGGATCAAGATTTAACGAAATACATTTTATAAAAAAGGAGAATACACTTGTGCGTACAATATTAGCTGATTTACGAAAAATAAACGAGATTGTGCAATACGACAACGTGTGGAGAGACTCAGAAACTGCTGACTTACCATTTAATAAGTTGACGGAAATCTTAGGATCTTTATTAAAAGTCGATTTATATATTGCTTCAATCGATGGAAGAATGCTTGGGATTCATGATGAGTTCCAAGTGAATAACGATCGTATGAAAGAATATAAGGATAATCGTCAATTTCCAGACTTCTATATGAAAGAATTGACGACCTTAAAATTCACAAAGGAAAATATTCCGGTGACCGATAATTTAACGATTTTTCCAGTTGAATTACATGATAACTTCCAAGAAGCAATGACAACGGTAATTCCAATTTACGCTTCTGGTAAGCAACTGGGATTTGTTGTGATGGGGAAAGAGGGGCAACCTTTCTCTACAGATGATTTAATCTTGGCTGAACATGCAGCCACAGTAATCGGGACTGAAATGCTTCATTGGTATACTCGCAAGATTGAGCAAGAAAAACGTGAACAACAAAATGTCCACCTTGCTCTTAACTCATTA
>CALCML010000347.1 GCA_937967765.1 uncultured Carnobacterium sp. | reverse complement strand
CGTCTTTATCGTTCTTCACTGTTTCGATTTCAGTACCTTCTGCATCTTTCAATACAAAGCTGAATTCTTGGTCTTTCAACGTACGACCTTCAAGTTTCTTCGTGAAGTTGAAGTCCACAGAAACTGGAATATTCACAACACGTTTTTGTGTTGGTTTTTCTGGTTTTTCAACAGTCTTGTTGTATGGATCGTATACGTGAACGATTTGGCTTGCTGTATTTTCGATATCAATACCATCTTTAACAGTTGTTTTGATTGTTGCTGCGATATCAAATTTATAGTAACGGCCGAATTCGAATTTCGTTGTGTCGATGACGCTATTTTCATTTACAAATTCTGCTTTAGAAGTTGCACTGATTTTACCGTCTTCTACTTTAATATCGAACTTAGAAGTTACATCTGCACCAGTTACGCTATCGTACACTTTAATTCCATCTGTAGTTACATCTAATTTGTCTTCTTCGTAATCGTCAGTGATTCCAACATATTGGATGTTTTGGTCTGCAGTGAATTTAGTTGTGTCTAACCATACTTGGTAGTAGAATTTGTCACCTTTTTTAAGTGTCTTACCGTTGATGTTTTCTGCTTCGTTGTTTGTTGATTTGTCAGCATATGGGTTTGCGTTTGTATCCGCAACTTCATCTGTTAACTCATCATCATCATTCATTAGTTTGTCACCAGTGATATCGAATTTTTCTTTGTTTACAACGAATTTCTCTGGTTTGAACTCTGGAGTAGTTGGCGGTGGAGTTACTTTGTTGTTGAACTCTTTGTCATCCGCACCAGTAGCGTTTCCGCCTTCTGAAGCATAAGTTGTTACTGTTGTTAAAACGTGGCCAGATTTAGACACTGTAACAGTAATGTTCGCTTTCATTGTATCGTAGTCCATACGATCTTCTTTTGTCGCTGGGATTACTTCTTCAACAGTATATTTGTGAACGCCGACTTTAGTCTTGTCATAGTTTAATGCTGTAAATGTAACGTTACCGTCTGCATCGTTTTTCACAGTTTCGATTTCGTTACCTTCTGCATCTTTCAATACAAAACTGAACTCTTGGTCTTTCAAAGGACGACCTTCTAATTTCTTAGTGAAGTCGAATTTCGTTGATACTGGAGGTACTACAAAGTTGTTGAACTCTTGGTCGTCAGCTTTAGAAGTTTCGCCGCCTGTTGCAGAGTACGTTACTTTCGTACTTAAAACGCCAGCTGCGTCTTGAGTCACTTCAACTGTCATAGTTATTTCCATTGCATCGTAATCAACAGCCGCATCAGAACCTGCTTTTTCTGTAATCTTGTATTTGTAAGTACCTGCTTTGTTGAATGTTAATTCGCTGAATGATACTTTACCATCCGCATTTTGAACGGTTTCTTCGTGTCCATCTGCAGAAGATTTTTGTTCTTTAATTGTGAAGCTGAATTCGCCGTCTACTAAGTTACGACCTTCTAAAGTTTTCTTGAATTCAGGTTTCACTTTAACTGGTTCTACTTTTTCATAGTAGTAAACCGGTTGTTTGAATGGAGTTAGTGAGTTTAACAAGTCAACGTTTGTACCAATTCCTCCAACACCACGTTCTAATTGACTATTTGGAGAACCGTGTCCGATTCTATCTCCTAAGAATGGTACGAATACAGTTTTATATGGTGTATATCCTGCTGCTTTTTGGAAATCAAAACCAACTTCAATCCCATTAGGATGGTTAACACCGTCGGTACCTGTAAATGCAATTGTATTTAAAGTACTCTTTACTTTAGCTAATTCTTCAGTGTTTGCATTTCCTGGTTTAATTGGCTGTGTTTCAGCAATCAACATATATCCATCAGTACTCAAAGTGCCATCTGAACGTTTAGATTGTTGTTTAGGATCAAGTAAGTACACACGAATGACAACTGTTCCATCTTCATCCACTACTTCTTTAATACGTTTTATGCCATAACGGTCTGCGTCCATGAATTTTGTTCCGACTTTATAAGGAGAACTTACATATCCTGAAGTAGTTGTCGGATCAGCAGCTTGGTATAAGCGATATCCATCAAATTGACGAACACCAGAAGCATTGAAATTTTGTCCTTCCATTGCTTTCATCTTATAACTTGCTAATTCTTCTTCTTTTCCACTTTCTTTATACGATTGTGTAGATGTTTCTGTACGTCCAGCCTGATAGGTTGGGTTTGATTTGTCCACAATTTTATATAAAGTTGTATTGTTAACTACTTGTGGAATTAGCGCATTCGTATCCGTAATGGTACGTCCGTTATATTTAGGCTCTGCCGCATTGAAAATATCAGTACTCGTGCGAGCATTATACACATCTTGATAAATTTTCATCTTAGCTTCGTTTTCAGGTGTTCGACCGCCTAAGTCCGGGTATGTTTGAATAACTGGATCAATATCGTAATGGAATTGAATAAATTTGCTAGCATCTCGCCCTTTTCCCCCTGGGTTTGATCCATACACAGCATATAATGTTAACTCACCATTTGACGCTTGTTTTGTCTTTTGGAAAGATTGTTTACCACTTGTTTCAGTAACTTGCACTGTTTCAATTACTGCACCGGTGTTTTTATCCACTAATTCAATAGTAACATTGTTTGAATCACTAAAAGGTTTATAAGCACGTGTATAGTAATTTGTATTGTATCGTGCATTATATTTTGTTAAATCTAAAATGTGGAAAGTATAATTTGAATCTGCTTTTTTAAAGCTTGCATCCGGAACATCTTGAGATTTTACAGTTGCCCCGTTAGGATTTGACATATCAGGAGTTGCTGTTTCGCCATCTTTAAGAGTTGTTTCAACATCTACTGGAGAGTTGTCGCTTCCTTGTGAAGCCGCACGACGAGAACGTTTTCTTGAAGTTTCCTCTGCTGCCGTTGCTGCTGTTGTTGTTTCTTCTGTAGCCGAAGGTGCTGCAGTTGTTTCAGCCTCAGTAGTTGCCTCAGCGGTTGTTGCCGGCGCAGCCGCTGTCGTTGTCGTTGTTACTTCAGCCGCTGTCGTTGTTGCTTCAGCTGCTGTAGCAGATACTTCTTCTGCTAATACTGCGTTTGTAGCAAAAATCGTTGTTCCTAATAAGACCGAGCATACACCAATCGTCAATTTACGTAATGAGAAACGTTGACGCTTGCTAAAGATATCTTTCATTTGGACACTTCCTTTTCTTTTTATTTTTGTTTGTTTTTTTCACAAAAACGGTTGCTAACTCGAAAAGACGAAACAGATTTCATACTTTCTACACAATTCACACTATAGATAAAATTTGTTAAAATCTTTTCTACAGCGCATATTCTACTGTATATTAATTATAAATACAACGCTATATCAATTTAACTATTATGTATAAAGCATTATTATTTTCAGGGATTTCATGTTTTCTATGTTTTTCATGAAAAAAATTCGAAACCAAAAAACGTTGCAGAAACCTCATAGAAATAGCGTTTCTCGAACATAATCTGAATTTTCTACCGCTTTTAAGCGCACAAAAATAGCGCTCAAGAATAAATCGAGCGCATTTTTGTAAGCGGTTGTATCAACTTTCTTCCCTAAAAGTGAAGATTTTAATTTTTAGGCGAATTTTGAGAAATCCCAAATATCTGTCACTAATCCTTCGTAAAATTCAGGCTCGTGACACACCATTAATATACTTCCTTTATATTCTTGTAATGCACGTTTTAGCT
>CALCML010000346.1 GCA_937967765.1 uncultured Carnobacterium sp. | reverse complement strand
AAACGTTTTAATAAATCTGGATGAGTACGACTTACGAAAATTTGAGGTCCTTTAGTAGTGTTATCTACTTTAGATACTAAAACTTTAATACGTTGATCAGGTAAGTACTCTTCTGTTGGAATTTGGTCTTGTTTTGCCATTCCAGCAACGATACGTCCAAGATTCACATATACATAACGGAAATCTTGACGATCAACAACACCAGTCATGATTTCATTTTCGTATTGAATGAATTCATTGTAGATGTTTGTACGTTCAGCATCGCGAAGACGTTGCATAATCACTTGCTTTGCTGTTTGAGCAGCAATACGTCCGAAGTCTTTTGGAGTTACTTCGAAACGAATTTTATCGCCAACTTCGTAAGCTTTATTTTTTGCATGTGCTTCTTCTAGGCTTACTTCAAGAGTTGAATCGAATACATATTCAACCACTTCTTTTACCGCATATACATGCATGTTACCTTTCTTTTTGTCAAACTCAACTTCTACGTTTTGAGCTTGTCCGTAGTTTTTCTTATATGCAGACACTAACGCTGCTTCTAAAGCTGTGATAACAACATCTTTAGAGATTCCTTTTTCTTCTTCGAGAACAGTTAATGCTCGTAGCATTTCTTTACTCATGTGTTTACTCCTTTACTCCTTAGAATTTGATTGCAAGACGTGCTTTTGCAATATTCTTACGATCAATTGTAAATTCTTTTGTTCTTGTTTTAATTTGTACATTTAACGTTACCGTTTCTTCATCGACTGAAAGAAGAGTTCCTTCAAGGAATTTCTCACCTTCAACGTTTTGATAAAACGATAAGTGTACATATGAACCAATCGCTGCTTTTAATTCTTCTTCGTTTCTTAATGGGCGCTCTGCACCTGGTGAAGAAACTTCTAAGAAGTAAGCTTGTGGAATTGGATCAGGATCTTGCGCATCAAGAATTTCACTAAATTTTTCACTCATAAACGCGCAGTCATCTAAATCGATGCCGCCTGGTTTATCTAAGTAAAAACGTAGAAACCAATTCTTTCCTTCTTTTACAAATTCTAAGTCGAATAACTCAAAGCCTTCTTTTTCGATGACCTCTTTAGTAAGCTCTGTTACCGTCTCAGTTACTTTACTCATAGCCTCAACCTCCTTGCTACTTGAGTCCATGTCGATAAAAAGAGTGAGCGTTTCCGCTCACTCTCCTCTCAACTACTATTCTACTATGTTAGTATACCATATACTTTGTTAAAATACCAACTATTGTGATATTAGAACAAATCATCGAATAATGATAATTGGTTTTCATCTGGTAAGTGGTCTAAGACTTTATTTTCAGTCATATAGTCTATGAGTGTCTTCGATACTTTACCACGTGTTGCTAAATCTTTCTTCGATAAGAAAGGTTGTTCTTGTCTTGCTTCAACGATCTTATTAGCTACGTTTAATCCCAATCCTTGGATTGCTCTAAACGGAGCAATGAGTGAATCGCCTTCGATGACAAAGTTACTTGCTTCAGATTTATCAACATCGACCATCTTGAAGTGGAACCCACGCTCAACCATTTCGTTGGCTAATTCTAGAACGGTTAGCAAGTTTTGTTCTTTCGTACTTGCTTCCATTCCTTTTTCGCGAATCTCTTTGATACGTTTCTTAATCATTTCTTTTCCTTGCGACATCGCCACAATATCGAAATCTTGTGCACGTACTGAGAAATAAGCACAGTAGTATAACAATGGTTTATGAACCTTAAACCAAGCCACACGCAACGCCATTAAAACGTACGCAGCCGCATGGGCTTTCGGGAACATATATTTAATCTTCAAGCAAGATTGAATATACC
>CALCML010000345.1 GCA_937967765.1 uncultured Carnobacterium sp. | reverse complement strand
ATTCAACGTGAATCTGGATTTATTAGCGGTCTTGTCTGCGTATTAACAGACGTTACCGAGCAAGAGAAAATCGACCGCGAACGTCGTAATTTCGTATCGAACGTTTCCCACGAATTACGTACCCCACTAACAAGTATTAAGAGTTATACAGAAGCGTTAGTGGATGGGGCATGGGAAAATAAAGAAATTGCGCCAGAATTCTTAAACGTTATCGAAACTGAAACAGACCGTATGATGCGTATGATTACGGACTTACTCAACTTATCGCGTATGGACCAAAACCGTCTCGAACTCGATAAGGAATTCGTGAATATGAACGAGTTGGTGAAACATATTGCCAACCGTTTCGATATGGTGCTTTCAAGTGACCAATATCGTGAAAAGAATTACCGTATTTTAACGGATATTACACAACGAGACTTATGGGTAGAAATCGACCAAGATAAGATGACGCAAGTGCTGGATAATATTATTAATAATGCGATTAAATATTCTCCAGACGGGGGTCGTATTATCGTTCGTCTGATGGAAACTCATACCGACTTAATCGTAAGTGTAAGCGACGAAGGGTTGGGAATTCCACGTAAGGATATTCCACACTTATTCGACCGTTTCTACCGTGTGGATAAGGCTCGTTCAAGAGCGATGGGTGGTAGTGGTCTTGGACTGGCTATTGCGAAAGAAGTCGTTCAATTACACGGTGGTAAAATTTGGGTGAACAGTATTGAAAACAAAGGGTCAACATTCTTTGTTTCTCTACCATATGTTCCATTTGAAGAGGACGGTGAATGGGATGAATTTTAAACGTTATCGAGCAATGCTAACGGCGCTCTTTGTATTAATGGCCATTAGCTTTGTGTTTACGTATCTCATCGTAGTACGTCCGGTTGATTTCTTTACGAATCAAAAGCAAAATAATAATGTCGCAACGACACAAGATACAGGTGTGCAAGTTCGTGCGACTTACACAACAGAAGATGTATTTAGACCGACTCGAATGGTTCTAACGAACAAAAATAAGTTCGAAATGACGAGCAATGCTTCCATTATGAAGGAAGTCAATACACACTTAAATAAACAATTTACGAATTTAACGCGTTTAGAAGTCATGGACGAGACTACTTATGAAAATCTCGTTTTACGTGAAGCCAGAATTCAGATTTTATTTGATGGGCTGCATTCATTTGGAATTGTGAACAGATTCTTTGATGGAAATATAGACGACTTAAATAATGACCGTTTTTCTCGTATTGTGATTCGAACGGATGATGCTACCACTGCTTATTTCATCAATGATGACACGAAACAACTCTACAGTGCTAAAGTAAATGAAAGTTTCAAAACATCATTAGAGGGATTATACGCGGATAGTGTTTTTTACGAAGTTGAATCGTATCGTGGAAAAACAAAACAATTCTTTGTCGAACAAGATAATTTGAATGTGGAACAGTCTGCCTATTTAATCGAGCAGATTCCAATGAGTTTCTATATTACTCAGTTATTTACGAATCAATCAGAAATTCGTACGCGTGGAGACGGAAAGACCGTTGTATACAATGATAATTTATCGCAATTGAAATTAGATCGTACGACAAATGTGGTCACTTTCTTCGAGAACCGCTCAGGAGAGGAAACGTTACTCTATACTAATAACTTAACGCAAACTTTCGGCCAGATGAAACGTCTTGGAGGCTGGCAAATGGGCGTGAGTCTATTCTCGGTAGATTTAAATAATAATCTCGTTGAATATGTTCGTTACGTGGATTCTTATCCAATCTTATCCAGTGGCAAAGAAGGTTTCACGCAAATAAAGGTCAATTCAACAGGAATCGAGAAAATGAGAACCTCATCACTGATTGCACAAACACCTTTGCCAACGAAAAGTAAGAAGGTAACGGTTGTTGGTGGGAAGACGATTGTCACTGAAATGTTGAACGAAGGATTTGTCATGAATGAAATTGAAGATATTCGTATCGGATATTCATGGACGATCAGTAGTGAGAGTGTACAAATCGTTGAGTTTACACCAACGTGGTACATTAAAAAGAATGGGACTTGGAAGACTCTGGCTGAACTAAAAGCCGAGAAGAGTCAAACAGAACCAGCGAATGGACCGACAACAACGGGAGGTGACGCAGATGGATTTTAAGAGAAGCGCAGTCGTTCTCATCGTCTGCTTCTTTATCCTCGATTTATTCTTATTTGGATTAGTGTGGCAAAAACGAACCGACACGAAAAATCCATTGAATACAAGTATTAACGTCATCGACCAAATGAAGCTGGACGGAATTACATTACCAACGCTGAATGCGACGGTAGAAGCTGTTCCGATTGTACAAGTGACACGAGAGTCCACTGATGGTAAATTATCTAGTTTACCACACCAAGTCGTGACGGTTGAAAAAAGTGTCATTAATGGTCAATTCATTAATCCTATCCAATTAGACTTAAGCGGCTCTGTATCTGCGGATAGTTTTGCCGATTTAACAAAAATCGTTGAAAATAATCAAGTGGCTTTTGGAGATCAATACACATGGTCATCTTATAATCCGACAACTCGTAAAGTAGTATATACACAAAAAGCCGATAAGCTGACAATTATGGATGGATCGAGCCAAATCATCTTTACAGTAAATGCTAATGACCAAGTCGTAAGCTACGAACAGACTTATGCTGGAAGCGTGCAAGTACTTGGGAAAGAGCGTGAATTGATTACGGCTCAAAAAGCGGTAGAGATTCTTTACCTAGCCGGACGAATTTCGTCGAAGGCAACTGTTCAATCGGTGAAATTATCTTACTATCAATCGCTTGTACTAAAAGATTTTTCAATTTACTCACCTGCGTGGTATATTGAAATTCGTCAAGCTGACGGACAATTAATTGCCCGTCGTGTGGATGCGATTCATGGGACAGTATTAGCCAATGAAACGCTAGAAACAACGAATACGCAAACGCAGCGTACAACTACAAATAACACAACAACAACGCAAAGTGTACAGCAACAATAAGAAGGGAATAAACATGCAAGAACAAGGTTTGAAAGTGAGTTTACTCGCGAGTGGTAGCTCGGGAAATGCTACTTACATCGAAACGCCAAAACAAAAAATATTAGTGGACTGTGGACTCACTGGTAAAGCCATTACTGCGCAAATGGAGAAGATTGATCGCTCCATTTCAGATGTGGATGCCATTCTGGTTACCCATGAACATTCCGACCACATTAAAGGGATTGGAGTTCTCGCTCGTAAGTATGGAATTCCAATTTATGCCAATGAAAAAACGTGGCAAGCTATGGCTGGTAAAATCGGGAAAGTGGCTCTCGAACAACAGGAAATCTTCAATACCGGAGACACGCTCACGTTTGGAGACTTAGATGTGATGAGCTTTGCAGTATCGCATGATGCGGCAGCTCCTCAATTTTATAGTTTCCAACGCGAAGGCAAGCAGTTCGTGATGCTGACAGACACGGGTTATGTGAGTGATAAGCTAAGAGGATTGTTGAAAAATGCAGATGCGTATCTCATCGAAAGCAATCATGATTTAGAAATGCTTCGAATGGGACCTTACGCTTGGCATTTGAAACAACGTATCTTAAGCGACAAGGGACACTTATCGAATGATGATGGCGCGCTTGCGATGTGTGAAATGATGGGTGACCGCACGAAACGAATTTATCTAGGCCACTTAAGCCAGGATAATAATATGAAGGAAATCGCCTATCAGACAGCCGAAAGCATCTTCCACACGCACGATAAAGGTGTACATCAGGCGTTCGAGCTCTATCATACGGATCCGTATGAACCTACAAAGTTATTTACCGTTTAAAAACTTAGCAAGTTCGAAAGAGTTTTTTAAGCACTCTATAAGCTTAATTTCATATAAATTTCATATGAAAAAACTATTGTATATTTACAAACGAGAGGAGTGAGCAGATGTCACAAGAACAATTACAAAGGAAAAAATCATCGAAAGCTTTTAAAAATGGCTTTATCGGCGGATTATTGGGAGGAGCAGTCGCTGTTGCCGGAGGAGTTGGAATCATGGCCGTAACGAATCCAGCAAACCAAGCAACAACACCTGCTACACAGCCCTCACAAACACAAGTAGAAACAACCAAAACATCCACAGCGTCACAAGGAGCGACAGATATTACTAAAGTCGTTGCCGAAGTGAAGAACGCGGTCGTATCAGTCATTAACAAACAATCCACTTCAAGAAACTCATTAAGCGGAACGCAACAATCAAGTGGCGAATTAGCTACAGCTTCTGAAGGTAGTGGAGTTATCTACAAAAATGCAGATGGATATGCGTATATCGTGACGAACTATCACGTTATTGCGAAATCACAAGAATTAGAAGTTCTTTTAGCAGACGGAACACGTGAAAAAGCTGAGCTTGTTGGTAGTGATCAATGGACAGACTTAGCCGTGATTCGTATTGCCAATACAAATGTTACAACTGTCGCAGAATTTGCAAACTCAGATGAGGTTGAAGTTGGGCAAACAGCGATTGCGATTGGTTCCCCTCTTGGAAGTGAATTCGCAACAAGTGTAACGCAAGGAATCGTCTCAGCAACTAACCGTTCTGTTGCCACAGACGTTGATGGTGATGGACAAGAAGACTGGGTCGTAACGGCCATTCAAACAGATGCGGCGATTAACCCAGGAAACTCTGGTGGTGCGTTAATTAATAACGCCGGCCAAGTCATCGGAATTAACTCAATGAAGATTTCGAAATCTTCTGTTGAAGGAATGGGATTTGCGATTCCAAGTAA
>CALCML010000344.1 GCA_937967765.1 uncultured Carnobacterium sp. | reverse complement strand
CTGTTCTTGAAGCATTTCCAGACATCAAGGTTCAATTAAAACAACCAGATATTACGGTACGTATTGATGTGCGACGTGAACACTTAATGGTGAGTCTGAAGACAATCCAAGGGGCAGGAGGACTTCCTGTTGGAACAAGTGGTCGTGTGATGCTGATGCTATCTGGCGGGATTGATTCGCCGGTAGCAGGATATCTTGCGATGAAACGTGGAATGGAAATTCAATGCGTGCACTTTGCAAGCCCACCGTATACTAGCCCACAAGCGTTAGAGAAAACAAAACTCTTAGCAGCTAAAATTGCTCGGTTTGGTGGAAGTATTCAATTCTTAACGGTACCTTTTTCAAGAATTCAAGAGGAAATCAAGAAGAGTGTGCCGGAAGCGTATTTAATGACAATTATGCGTCGTTTCATGCTTCGTATTACGGATCAACTTAGAGAAAATGCACGTGCTCTTGCGATTGCCAATGGGGAATCAGTGGGGCAAGTGGCTTCTCAAACATTAGATAGCATGGTGGCGATTAATGATGTTACAAATACACCAATTATTCGTCCAGTAGCTACAATGGATAAACTCGATATTATTAAAGTTGCTGAAGAAATTGATACCTTTGAGCTATCGATTCAACCGTTTGAGGATTGTTGTACGGTGTTCGCGCCGCCAAGTCCAAAGACAAAACCGAAACTGGAGAAGGCTCGTCAATATGAAGCACGTCTTGATGTAGAAGGGTTAATTAAAGAGGCTGTAGAGGGGACAGTGATTGAAGAAATTACTGCAAACTATACAACACCAGTAGAAACAGCAAGTCAAGAGATTGACGATTTATTTTAAGATATAAAGAAGCGATGCTATTCCGTTTGGAGTAGCATCGCTATTTGTTTTATTGGAAGTATTCTTTAAGCGCGTTTGCAATACTTTTTGCGATGTTTTGTTGATATTCTTCAGAAGAAATCACTTTGTTATCGCCTTGGTTATTTAAGTATCCAAGCTCTAAAAGAATGGATGGTCGCGCATTATCACGTAGAACCATGAAGTTTTGGAATCTGCTTCCTTGGTTCTTCAACGGAAGATTTCGAGATAAATACTTATTCACAGTTTGGCTTAAGTTTTCACTTTTTTCACTGAAGTAATAGGTTGTAGTACCCGATAAACTAGAATCCTCTGCGGAATCGAAATGGATACTGATAAATGCATCAGCATTATTCTTGTTACTAATATCAGCACGTTCTGAAAGAGATACTGAAGAATCATTAGTTCTTGTTAGAAATACTTTTGCACCCATGGCTTCGAGCTCTTTCTTTACCAGTAGAGCAGTAGTTAATGTATGGTCAGCTTCATGTTTATCACTGAAGTTAACGACAGCACCAGGGTCATCTCCACCGTGACCTGGATCGATAACTATCGTTGCGTTTTTAATTCCTTGAGGTATAGTTTCATCTGTCTCAACTGCTGCAAAGTTTGTAGTTACTAACCAATATGGAATGTATCCGAATTTACCATTTCCAATCGGGATTTTATAAAAATCGCCATCACGGTCTTCGTACACGAATTGTGTTCCTTTATCAACTGTACCGATTAATTCTGAAGTGACGTTGGAAGCTGAGTAAATTGGAGTTTCTTTTAGTTTTGTAACAAACATCTTATTCGAGTCAATGGTTGTTGGAAGGCCTGCTTGTTTACTAAGTATTTCTTGAATCAATTCAATTGCGTAGTTTGTAGAGTCGCTATCCACATAACCTTCTTTATCAAAATAACGGACTTTTAGAACTTTATCGTTCACTTCTTCAACAAGGTAGAAAAGTTCATCATTAGGAATTGTTAAGAGAACTTTCGAATTTTCATCTTGCGTTTCTCGTAATTTTAATCCGCCAGAAGAATAACCTTTCATCATAGTGGTTAATAGAACATCTTTATCTTCGATATAGGCAACTTGGTCGTCATATTGAACTTGAATCCAACCGTTGTCGAGTTTATGCAAGGCCAGCAAGTATTGGTTTTTCGTAATTTCACCAACTGGAATGCCTTTAGCATCCATCGTATGGTATATCTTTAATGCCTTATCGCTTGTATTGACTGCAAATTCTACAATTTTATTCTTAACCACTGTAGATGTTTGAGTAGCCGTATTGCCACTATTCGTATCTGAATTAGCTTGTTGCGTATTTGCTTGCGGTTTAATTGTCGAACTTTCACTCACTAATGGATAAGCGATAATCCACAGAAGTAGAAGAGAAACAAGAAAGCCCAGCAACTGCTGTATATTTTTCTTCTTAAAGAATTTCAGTA
>CALCML010000343.1 GCA_937967765.1 uncultured Carnobacterium sp. | reverse complement strand
ACCTTCAAGGATAACGAGAAATATAAACAGGCCGCGACTGAAAAATACGGCGAAACCGTGATGAACGAGGCCGAAGCCAAACAAAAAGGCAAGGAAGAAATCATAGCGGACGGCTTCAACAAGATCTGGTTCGCTTTTGCGGATAATATCGAAAAAGGCCTACCAGCAACAGCTGCCGAAAACGTGGACTTAGCCAAACAACTGCACCAACACATGTGCACTTATGCCTTCGACTGCTCGATCGATGTCTTCTCGAGCATCGGATTCGGCTACGCGAAAAACGAAGAGTTCAGAACGAACTTGGATAAATACGGCAAAGGCGTTGGACAATACGCTTGCGACGCGATTCAAGCCTATGTCGCACAGGAGAGAAAATAAATGTAAAACAGAGTTAGAAAATTCTCTAACTCTGTTTTTGTTTACCATATTTCATTACTTCATTTTTCTTGTATTATAATCTAAATTTTATATTGTTTTAAAAAAACGCTTGCACTATAATTTCTAATAGGGAGAATTTTATCAATATAACTTAGGAGAGGTGCAAATAGTATGGATATACTTTTTCTTTTTTCTGTAATTTTTTTACCTTTTATTGTCGTTTTCATTCTAACCGCTTTTACTAGTGGGCAACAAGAAGTTACTGATTCACTTGTTGAGCCAGTAAAAGAACCCGAACTAAAGAACTTCCAGTTCCCAGTCCAATTCGAAAATACAAAAGAAAATCAACGCTGGTTTCATTATATAATGAAAGATGCTAATGAAGATGTTCCTAGAAAAGAACAATTTCAGGAGATGTCTCACGAAGAAATAGTCACTTTTGTTGATATTGGTGAAAAAGTCTATCAGTATTGGAACGATTATGTATCATGTTTTTCAGAAGTTGCTGACCCCAGCGAGCATGGATTCCTTACATTAAATCTATACGCCAGATTAAGTAACTACGATCTTCATTATATTGGTTGTTTATCTGAAGCGGATTTCCAAAAAATTAGCAATTATAAATATGAAACACCTGATTATTGTTTACTCTGTTTCAAAGGCGGTAATTACAAAACCCCTTATGTAAACAAAAATGGAGAAATAAAAGTACAAACTTTAGCAGAACCATATGAAGTTGGCGTTTCACTTTCTTTATACGAAAAAATACCTTCATCAAATTTATCATCTTAAAGAGGAGTAAGACACTTGTCCTACTCCTCTATTTTTATCTCACAAATACCAACTTTTCTGCTGTTGAGAGCTCCGCATCATAAGCGAATCCATCTTCCCTAAAAGCTTCCAACTGCTTCACGTCCGCTATTTGTCCGCGCATGGCAAAACCAACCAATAATCCGCGCCCTTTTTTCGACGTCGTAGAGTGTTGTTTTAACTTCCCGTCTTTGCGTTCATAAAATTCCACGTCCACCCAGTTGTAACGCGAGCGGTCTAGTAAGGTGCTGAACTCATCACTGGCACAGTTGACCACCGTTTCGCTATCCTCGAACAACTCGGCCCACTCCGATTTCCAGTAAGCCTTCAAGCTCTTCCCATCCACGCGCAATGGTCTCAGCA
>CALCML010000342.1 GCA_937967765.1 uncultured Carnobacterium sp. | reverse complement strand
GTTGGATGGCTAATCACCACCATTGTTTTCATATTACGCGTTTCCTTTCTGTGAAAGTTCTTTTAGAAGAGCATGCGTATTATCAATAAAATATTGAATCGCAAACGGTAATGCTGCATCATCCACTAAGAATGCTGGGTGATGCCATTCGCGTGGACATCCTGTTCCAATAAAGACGAAACATCCTGGAACGTGTTCCATATAGTTGGCGAAATCTTCTGCTCCTAAAGTGACTTCTGGTGTTACCACTGTCGCAAATTTCTCCGTCACACTTTTCACGACTTTTGTAACTGAATTATCATTATGCACGACTGGTGGCGTTAAAATCCACTCGATACTTCCTTTTTGTCCGTACACATCTGCAGTTTGGACAATCATCTTCTCGAACTGCTCGGTCATCTTGCGTTCGACTTCTTTATTAAACGTACGAATCGTTCCTTCAAAAAATACTTTCTCTGGAATCACATTCCATGTATTTCCTGCTTCGATATGCGATACACTTAACACCACTGGTTCAAGCGGCGATGTATGACGAGCAACGATGGCTTGAGCGTTCGCAATCACTTGGCAAGCCGTCACGATTGGGTCGTTCCCATTATGCGGTGCTGCTGCGTGAGTTCCTACTCCTGTAATTTCGGCTTTAAACTGGCCGACTGCTGCCATGAGGGGTCCTTCCTTCACACCAATCGTTCCAACTGGAAGTTCTGGTTTGTTATGGAAGCCAATAATGGCATCGACTCCCTCAAGCACGCCTTCAGAAATCAATGCGCGTGCTCCTTGGTTACTTTCTTCGGCCGGTTGGAAAATGAAACGAACTTTCCCTTGTAATTTGTCTTCTTGTGCCTTCAACACTTGCACGGCTCCAAGTAAACTTGCTGTATGGAAATCATGTCCACACGCATGCATCGCTCCTTCATTTTTTGAAGCGTAGTCTAATCCTGTTTGTTCCACAATCGGTAAGGCATCGATGTCGGCACGTAAGGCTAATGTTGGTCCATTGTCGTTTCCGATTTCTGCCACGACTCCAGTTTTAGACTTTAAATTCCAGCATGTAAGCCCCATTGCTTCTAGGGCTTCGCGGATATAACGAGTCGTTTCGACTTCCGTTCCAGATACTTCTGGATACATATGTAAATGATGGCGATATGCCGTAGCGCGTTCAATAACTTCTTTTGTAATCATAACTCTCTCCCCAATCTGTTTCCTACACATTGTAACAAACTAGGCGGCTTTATGCACCATGAACTCCCTTGAAAAACAATAAAAATTCTATTTACCAAACGCATCAAAAAAGACCCCGTTTCAAAAGAAACAGAGTCTATGCGTTTAACCTTTTTGGAGTGCCACCATTTCGGCATATTGTCCTTGTAGTTGAAGTAATTCATCATGCGTTCCACGTTCCACAATTTCGCCTTTATCCAACACAAAAATTTGGTCGGCATGAGCAATCGTTGACAGGCGGTGCGCAATCATAAAGGTTGTACGCCCTTCTTTTACGACATTAATCGCGTTTTGAATAATCTCTTCCGTCTCGGTATCAATATGCGAAGT
>CALCML010000341.1 GCA_937967765.1 uncultured Carnobacterium sp. | reverse complement strand
CCGTAGAGTCAGTTTGAAGCTTGGTAGGAATTGAGACGTAAGGCTCAATCCGATGTCCCATTATCGCTACTATGAAGATATCCGAAAGGATTGAAGTAATGGATCCAGTATAAACAAAGTTATTTTTGCTCAGTAAAGTTTACTTCATTTGGTTCGAGAATACATCCAATTGTGCAGCGATATTTTGAAACTCTGCATAGTCGTCCATGAAGAGGCCGTTTTGCATTTCGCCGCTCACCATTTCGCGAGGGAAGTAGAGGCGTTCGTCACCACGTACTTTTCCGGAAATGGCATCTACAATCGAACTTACTTGAGACAACTCAACCATATTGCCGTTGCGTTCGACAAGCTCGATTTGCGTTCTTGGTTTAATCGAATCTGGACGATAGAAATCGTATGGTAAGTCGAAACTGTTGTTAATGGCAGTGTAGTACTCTGGGTCGAATCCAACTTCTTCTACGATTTGTTTCATGCGTTCGATTTGAGCACCATCGTTTGTACGGTTAAATGGCACTGATTTAAACGGACGACGGTTGATGAAACGATCCGATAAGTCGCTCAAGATGGCATCTTCTTCTAATAACCAGTGAGAGAAGTATGTGTTCAACACGCCATCATCGAGACGTAAGTAGTCTTCCAATGTCCATGTTCCTTCGAAGAAAGGTTTCAAGAACGTTGCAGAGTGTCTTAATGGATTCGATTCTGAGTTGTAGCAAGCAGAAGCGCGTTTCAATAAATGATTTAACACGACTTCCATCCCACGAGAAACTGGGTGGAAATACACTTGCATGTACATTTGATAACGGCTCACGATGTAGTCTTCCACCGCATGCATTCCTGAATACGTAAATGCAATGCCGCCTTTATACGGACGAATCACACGAAGGATACGAGTGAGGTCGAATGTTCCGTAGTTCACCCCTGTGAAATAAGCATCACGAAGCAAGTAGTCCATACGGTCTGCATCGATTTGGCTTGAAATCAATTGCACCACTTGAGGGTTTGGATGAGTTTTTTGAATCACGCTGGCTACTTCTTGTGGGAAAGTAGAAGAGACTTTACGTAAAATTTGGTTGACTTCTGTTTCCTCAGACAAGATGATGTCAATCGTGATTTGTTCATGGTTTGTATCAAAGATTTTCTCGAAAGTATGAGAGTATGGTCCGTGCCCGATGTCATGTAAGAGGGCAGCGCAGAGAACAACAAGGCGATTGCTGTCGTCCCATAGTCCGTCTCCTTCTTCTTTTGTTGCGTAGTTACGCGCAAAGTTATCGCAAATACGGCGGGCGATTTCATATACCCCTAAAGAGTGAGAGAATCGTGAGTGTTCCGCTGTATGGAAAGTATACATCGAAGCTCCGGTTTGTTTGATTCGGCGGAGTCGTTGCATTTCACGACTATTAATTAATTCAAGAATAATTGGATGTTGCACGTGGATATAATCGTGTACTGGGTCACGAAATACTTTTTCACGTTTAAATGCTTCAGTCATGCGTTTGACGCCTTCTTTCGATTAGATTGTGAATTTTTATCATAAGCACTTTCAGTTTATGCTATTTTCGGTAGAAAAGCAAGAGGGGTAACCGTTTAGAATGCTTTTATACCGCTATTTTTGATGGATTATTGACGTTTCACAAAACGCTCGAGTGCTTTTTGGAAATCTGGAGTGTGAATAAAGTCTGTTTCGTTCTCTTCCAGCGTGCATCCAAGCTTCGTTAAGGCCTGCAAGACGCGGACTTGAACGTCTTCAATGGTGAGGTCGATTCCAAGCGCGTCACTAATATTCCACATGCTGTCGGCGTTGACTTCTGGGAAATGCCATTTCGTTTCTTCCCCTTGAATGGCGTGATCGTAGAAATCACGAACAACACGGCCACGACGGTTTTGGTCGCCGTAGACACTGAGGTAAATGGATACGCAAACGACATCTTTTAAGCGGCGTTGCGCAATCCCAGCAATTTTACGCTTTTGAATGCTTAAGTCATAGTCTCCTGGGCAGTAGGAGTCTGCCACTTCAAAAGCTTGAATCCCACCAAGGACCGCTGCTTCTGGGAAAGTCTCTTGGATGAGTTGTTGCATCCATTCGTAGGCTTCGTTAATCGTAGGCATTTGTTTATTTTTAAAGAGAAGGCTGATGTTTAAGATGCCTTCGTTACTCACAACGGCCAGTCCACCTGCTTGGCGCACAACTGGCGTAAAACCATGAGTACGCAGTCTTTCAAGTCCTTGTTCCAGATAAGGCACTTTTGTATCGGTCATCCCAAGAATCACGATATCTTCAAGCGTCCAGAAGTGAACGAACGGGCCATCTTCTTCCTTTGTCAGATGACGAATCAGCGTCTCATCGAGCGCAAATGGCGTTAGCATCTCTTCTAGTTTTTCAGTTTTTGGAATTTGCGAGGCAACCAATTGGATGGTTTGCTGCTGAATAGGTGATTGAGTCATACGATTCTCCTTTAGAGTTCTTCGTGTTTCATTATAACAAAAGTTCGCGGGATGGTCGTGTTAGAGGCCGTTTTTAAGCCATTTCTTAGGAATTTATTAAGTAAACATCAAGAATCGTAAAAATTACTAGCAAAAAACTTATATTTTTAATACGATAAGGTAGAAAAAGAATGAAAAGAGGGAATGCTCATGAAAATTTTAGTAGTAGATGATGATCGCGAAATCGTTGAATTATTGACGATTTACTTAAAGAACGAAAATTATGAAATTGTAAAAGCCTATGACGGGAAACAAGCCCTTGAAAAATTAAAAATGTATCCAGATATCGACATGATTATCTTGGACATTATGATGCCTCGCTTAGACGGAATTTCAGTGGTGCATGAAGTGCGTAAAGAAAATGCACAATTGCCAATTCTATTATTAAGCGCGAAATCAACAGATATCGATAAAATTCAAGGCTTAACAAATGGTGCCGACGACTACGTTACAAAACCATTCAACCCGCTTGAAGTCATTGCGCGTGTGAAATCATTATTACGCCGTTCAACGATTACGCAAGAAGGTCCAGCCAACGAAGAAATCACTATCGGACCTTTAACAATCAAGAAAGAATCTCACCAAGTCACAACAACAGATGGCACTGAAATTCAATTAACCGTATTAGAATTCGGAATTCTATACTTACTTGCAAGCCATCCAAACCGCGTATTTAGTGCAGATGAAATCTTCGAAACGGTATGGCAACAAGAAAGTATCGTTTCAACGAAAACAGTTATGGTTCACGTAAGCCACCTTCGCGATAAAATTGCCGAAGCGACTGGCGGAGAAAAAGTCATTGAAACAGTATGGGGAGTAGGCTACAAGATTGAAGACAAATAATAAAAAAGTTCTTCACCTTCGAAAAGTCAAAAACGAACCGACACTCTTGACGCTCACACCAAAGGAAATCAGTGAACTCGTACTAGAAGGAATCGTGACACTGTGTATCGTATTCCTTTTATACTTAGGAATTCTCGTGATGGTCAGCCAACTGATTAACGAGCCAGGCTTCATCTCAGTTGAGTTCTCCGCTCGTGAAGTATGGCATATCGAGCGCGAGCAAATTGCGTTCTACAAAAATATCTTTACGATTACATCGGTTGTGTTTGCAGTGGCGTTTACTTACTGGCGCTTAATGCGAAGATACCAACAAATGCAGTTGAACCATATTTTAGAGGAATTGCATTTGATTGCGGACGGGCAGTATGACAGACGCATTCCATTCCGTTTATCTGGAGACATGGGGCAAGTCGTGAACTCGATTAACCGCTTGGTAGATTCGACCGTAAACGCGTTAGAGGACGAACGTGCAATTGAGAAGTCGAAGGACGAATTGATTACCAATGTATCGCATGATATTCGTACACCATTGACGTCGATTATCGGGTATCTCGGATTGATTGTAAATCAGCCAAATGTCGAGAGCGCCGATGCGAAACGCTATGCGGAAATCGCGTATTCGAAGGCGGAACAGATGAAATTACTCGTGGACGACTTATTCGAATATACGACGACGCGTCCAAATGGAGCACCACTCAGACTCAATGATATTCCAATCGTGAATTTCTTAGAGCAAGTAGCAGCGGACTTCGAGCTCGAGGCGCAAAAACGCAAGATGGCGATTGAAGTCTTGCCGAATAACCGCGATGTCGTTCTTGAACTCGATGCCGAGAAAATGGTGCGCGTGATTAATAACCTGTTATCGAATGCGATTAAATACGGCCATGAAGATTCTGTTATTACGATGGAAGTCTTAAGAAATGATGGTGTCGTGACGATTGCCGTTCGAAACGCCGGAGATCCAATTTCGAAAGAAGTGTTGGAACAACTCTTTGCACGTTTCTACCGCGCAGAAGCATCCCGTTCCAAAGAAACCGGTGGAACAGGACTTGGTCTGGCGATTGCCGAAAACATTGTACAGTCGCATGGCGGGATGATGTATGCCGAATCTGAAAATGGTCAAACAAGCTTCTATGTTTGCTTGCCAGAAGAAAATCAAGGTTCACTGAAACAATTTAAAGAAAAACTCAAATAACCAGAAGGAGGCAGAAATGCTTTCTGCTGGTTATTTTTATTCGCAAAAAGGCCCTAGAGTTGATACTATGGAAGGGACGTAATGGAGGGAAAACAATGAAATTAGCAACGTGGAATGTGAACGGAATTCGTTCTGTATTAAATAAAGGTGCTCTACAAGAGTACGTATTAGAAAGTAATCCAGATATTTTATGCCTACAAGAAACAAAGGCGCAACAAGAACAAGTGGAACTTGGCATGGAGTTTAGCGAGTATGATGTGTATTTCAACTCGGCTGTGAAAAAAGGGTATTCTGGAACGGCCATCTTCACCAAAGTAAAACCACTATCGGTGACATATGGTATCGGCATCGAAGAACATGACCAAGAAGGACGTGTGATTACAGCCGAATTCGAGAAATTTTACTTAGTGACGGTCTATACGCCAAATGCAAAACGCGACTTATCCCGTCTAGCGTATCGCCAAGTGTGGGAAGATGATTTCCTCGCATACATCAAGAAGCTAGAAGAGACAAAACCAGTGATTTTCTGTGGCGACTTAAACGTGGCGCATAAGGAAATCGACTTAGCCAATCCAAAAACGAATGTCAATAATGCCGGATTCACCAAAGAAGAACGTGCAAAATTCGACCAAGTTGTCGCAAACGGCTTAGTGGATGCGTTCCGCTACTTACATCCTGACACAGTAGGGGCGTATAGCTGGTGGAGCTACATGGGTGGCGCTCGTGCACGAAATATTGGATGGAGAATTGACTATTTTGTCGTATCCGAAGCACTTGCACCGCTTCTAAAAGAAGTCGATATTCGTAGCGATGTCACAGGAAGCGACCACTGCCCGGTAGAAATCGAAGTGAAACTGTAAGAACATTTGTTCGCGTGCAGAAAGTTTGATACAATAGAGGTATCGATTAAAAAAGAGGTATAGAAATGG
>CALCML010000340.1 GCA_937967765.1 uncultured Carnobacterium sp. | reverse complement strand
AATCCCAAATCCAAGCGAATTCAGTGCAATTCCTGATGTTCCTGAATTCTGTTCATGGTACGTAAGGAATTCTAACTCAATAGAAGGTGCATTCTCTATGTTTTGTACGAATACATCCGCATCATGAGTAAGATTCATCTCTCTAGCAAAGTCATTTCCAGTTCCAGCTGGAAGATAGGAGAGAGGTACTTCGATTTCATTCTGCTTTAAATATTGTAACGCTTCGTTAAGAGTTCCGTCTCCACCAATAATGACGACTTTAGTGTGCTCATTTCTTTCTGGTAAATGCTTCTCAAGAAGATCAGGTAGTTCACCGGCTCTTTGTGTTTGGAATAGCTTAAAGTGGATACTATGTTTCGTACAAGCTTCCACGATTTGATTAATTTGTTGTTGTCCGGATTGGCTTCCAGACATCGGATTCCCAAAAATAAATAAATTCATGCTAAACATCCTTTCAATTGCCATTATTATAGCATAAAAGTAGTCAAAATAGAGTGCAATTTTTACGGAATACCGTATAATAGAGACGAGGTGAAAGTATGGCAAATGATTTTTTTGAACACGTATTAAATCCAACGTGGAAGAATTTACCTAGTGAATCGAAAGAAGTTGTCTTTCGAAATGTATTAAGATATTTTGTAAATCCAATGTCGACCATTGAGAACCTAAGAAGTGTCAAATTTGAATTCGGTGGAATCACCAATGAAACTTTTGAAGTCACGATTGATGGAAGAGAGTTTGTATTCGTTCCTGGTCAAAATGACGTTATTTTAGGGTGGGATAGCGGATTGTCAGGCCTTTCTGGTCTTGACTGTAGTGAAGAACGTCAAGAGCTTCGTTTTGCCTTTAAACGTTATTTAAATCAACATCTAACTGGCTTTATGTTCCTCAATCAAGATGTTCAAGAAAAAGATTTATCGAGTGAAAAGTTGACGACACAAATCGTTGAAGACGGCATTAATTTAATGACATCTGACTTACGAAAAGTGAATGTTCCGGCGATGCTAGTCGAAAAGAAACCAAATTTTGTAGGACTACGCTTTATTGGTAACTATTCTGTTGTTACTGGGCAACTCACAGGTGCAGAGGAACCTTCACCTGAGACCCTCGAGATTTTAGAAGAAGCGGTGACTCCAGATAATTCATTGGAAGCTTTATTCCAAGATTTCCCAAGAGCGGTACGTGTGGATCGTTACTTTATGCAACAAGATTTAAAGAATCCTGATAGTTTCACTTGTTATGTTGCAGATCCTGTTGGTTATGAAGAGGCTAGAAAAGAAATTGAACGTACAGGAATGGGGCTTTTAAACGAGGATGAGTGGGAGTATTGCTGTGGTAGTGGCACTCGTCGTCTGTTTAAATGGGGGAACCAATTACATCGTTCTCTGATTCAAGATGAAGCGAATTCTCCTTTATGGAATGAAAATATGTTTGGATTGGAAATCGCAAATGCGGAATTTGGCCCAGAATTAATCGAGGGTAGACCTTATACAAAAGGGGCATGGCTTGAAGAAAACTTCAAGGCGCCAGTCTTGAACTTACTTCCGTTGTCTTCTTATTATTCGGTGAATTTACCGTTATTAGTCGATCCTAATGGGCATCTTGCTGCAGGTTATTACTGCGCTAGACGTGCTATTCGAATTGAAATGTAATGATGAAATCAGTCACAGTTGTGGCTGATTTTTTAAATATTTATTAAAGTCAAAAAAAGTCAAATAAAATTATTGACCTTTCCTGACTAATGGTGTATACTTAAATCATGGTCAGGAGACCACAAAAGGAGGAATGAAGATGAATATTGAAAAAATGACTACAACAATGCAACAAGCATTAGGCCAAGCGCAACAAATTGCGATGGTACGTAAACATCAAGAAATTGATATTCCTCATTTATGGAAAGTATTTATGGAACCAAATCACTTTGCTAGAAATTTATATAGTGATCTACAAGTGAATGACAAAGAATTTGAGGAATTAATTGATAAAGAATTAGACCGTATTTCTGTAGTGGAAGGACAAAATGTCCAATATGGTCAAAGTATGAGTCAAAACTTATATCGACTTTTTACAGAAGCTGAAAAGATTAGAGAAAGCTTTAAAGACGATTACTTATCTACAGAGGTAGTTGTACTTGCGTTGATGGAATTACAAAATCATCCGTTGACTCGTTATTTAGTACAACATCACGTAACAAAAGAAAATTTGAGAGCTCGTATTGAAGAGCTAAGAGGGGGAGAACGTGTGACTAGTCAAAATCAAGAAGAACAATATGAAGCATTATCAAAATATGCACGTAATTTAAACGAAGCTGTTCAATCTGGTAAACAAGATCCAGTGATTGGACGTGACGAAGAAATTCGAGATGTGATTCGTATTTTATCTCGTAAAACAAAAAATAACCCTGTCTTAATCGGGGAACCTGGTGTTGGTAAAACAGCAATCGTTGAGGGATTAGCTCAACGTATCGTTAAAAAAGACGTACCAGAAAACTTAAAAGATAAATTAATTTACTCATTAGATATGGGGGCTTTAATCGCGGGGGCAAAATACCGTGGTGAATTCGAAGAACGTTTGAAAGCCGTTCTTAAAGAAGTAACAAAATCAGAAGGACGCATCATCTTATTTATCGATGAAATCCACACAATTGTTGGTGCTGGTAAGACAGAAGGCTCAATGGATGCCGGTAACTTACTAAAACCAATGTTGGCTCGTGGTGAATTACATTGTATTGGTGCTACAACTCTTGACGAATACCGTGAAAACATGGAAAAAGACAAAGCGTTAGAACGTCGTTTCCAAAAAGTACTTGTTCAAGAACCAACTGTTGAAGATACGATTTCAATTCTTCGTGGATTGAAAGAACGTTTCGAAATCCACCACAGTGTAAATATTCACGACAGTGCGTTAGTTGCTGCTGCGACTTTATCAAACCGTTATATAACTGACAGATTCTTGCCAGATAAAGCGATTGACTTAGTCGATGAAGCCTGTGCTACGATTCGTGTTGAAATGAACTCAATGCCAACAGAATTAGATGCAGTCACTCGTCGTTTGATGCAACTTGAAATCGAAGAACAAGCGTTGAAGATGGAGAAAGATGACGCTTCTCAAAAACGACTTGCTATTTTACAAGAGGAATTAGCGGAACAACGTGAAAAAGCGAATAACCTCAAAATGAAATGGGAAATCGAAAAAGAAGAAGTCAATAAAATCCGTAATAAACGTGAAGAAATCGACCATGCTAAACGTGAATTAGAACAAGCAGAAGCAGACTACAATCTTGAAAAAGCTGCTGAACTTCGCCATGGACGTATTCCAGCTCTTGAACATGAGTTGAAAGAATTAGAAGACCAAAACAAAGCAAATGCTGAAACTTCACAACGTCTCGTTCAAGAATCAGTAACGTCAGAAGAAATCGCTCGAGTAGTGGGCCGCTTGACAGGTATTCCAGTAACTAAATTAATGGAAGGCGAACGTGAAAAACTTCTTCACTTAGAAGATATTCTTCATGAACGTGTCATCGGTCAAGATGAAGCCGTACAAAAAGTCGCTTCAGCAGTACTTCGTTCTCGTGCAGGTTTACAAAATCCTAGTCGACCAATCGGAAGCTTCTTATTCCTTGGACCTACAGGGGTTGGTAAGACAGAACTTGCGAAAGCTCTGGCAGAAGATTTATTCGACTCAGAAGACCATATGGTTCGTATCGACATGAGTGAATATATGGAAAAACATTCAGTGTCTCGTTTAGTGGGAGCTCCTCCAGGATATGTTGGATATGAAGAAGGAGGCCAATTAACAGAAGCTGTTCGTCGTAATCCATATACAATCGTTCTTTTAGATGAAATTGAAAAAGCTCATCCAGATGTATTTAATATCTTATTACAAGTATTAGACGATGGACGCTTAACAGATTCTAAAGGACGAGTAGTAGACTTCAAGAATACAGTGATGATTATGACAAGTAATATCGGTTCACAATTCTTGCTTGAAACACAAGGCGATACAATCGACGAAGAAACTCGTAGAGCAGTAGAAGGTGTCCTAAAAGCAACCTTCAAACCAGAGTTCTTAAACCGTATCGACGAAACAATCTTCTTCACACCGCTTTCTAAAGACAACATTCGTGGTATCATTACGAAGATGTTGAACCAATTAGCAGTTCGTGTGGAAGATCAAGAAATCGTCTTAAGCTTCACAGATGAATTGAAAGATTGGATTGCAGACAATGCATATAATCCAGTATATGGTGCTCGTCCAATTGCGCGTTACATCCAACGTGAAATTGAAACACCACTTGCTAAAGAAATCATCCGTGCAAGCATCCTTCCAGGTGACCAAGTGAAATGTGATTTAGGAATTGATCATGTGACATTTGAAGTTATCGGAAAGAATGAATAATAGGTAAAAGAAAACGCAATGGACAAAAGTCCATTGCGTTTTTTGTGTTTTATTTGTCATCTTGAACGCGGCGTTTTCTAACTCCCCAGAATTGGAAGTAGTCGGTACGGATGGCACCGTTATAGAGTTTGCGTTTCTTCGTCGCTTTTTGTCCGTAATGATCTTCGAACGTTAAGTCGCTTGTTAAGATGTACTTACTCCAAGTTGTCAGTGGAGCATACGTTTCACCCATTTGTTTATAGATGGCTTGAGCTTGTTCTTCAGAAAGAAGACGGTCTCCGTATGGTGGGTTTGCCACGATAATTCCATTTTCTTTCTTAGTACGGAAGTCCTTCAATTGCATTTGTTTGAATTCAATTTGATCAGCGACACCTGCTTTAATCGCATTTTGTTTCGCAATTTCAATCATAGAGCCATCGATATCGGCACCAAGAATATCGAGTTGAAGGTCAGTGCGAATTTCTTTTCTAGCTTCTTCTCTGACTTTATCGAAGACACCAGGGGTAAAGAAAGTCCATTTTTCAGCGGCAAATGAACGATTCAAACCAGGAGCAATATTCTTACCGATAAGAGCCGCTTCAATTGGGATAGTTCCAGAACCGCAAGTTGGGTCGTAGAATGGTTTGTCAGGATACCAACTTGTAAGCATCACAAGAGCAGCAGCCATGTTTTCTTTAAGTGGCGCGCCACCTTTTTCAGTACGGTAACCACGCTTGAAGAGGCTAGTTCCACTTGTATCAATCGTAAGTGTAACTACATCTTTTAAAATGGCCACTTCGATAGGATAGAGGGCACCAGTCTCAGGTAAGTGAGTACGACGGTGGTAAGCCTCGCTTAAACGATTCACAATCGCTTTTTTAACGATGGATTGGCAGTTAGGAACACTGTGAAGAGTAGATTTCACAGATTTACCAGATACTGGGAATTCCGCATCGACTGGAAGAATTTTCTCCCAAGGAATCGCCTTTGTTTGTTCAAAGAGCGAGTCGAATGTTTTTGCAGTGAATTGTCCCATAATGATTTTGATACGGTCGGCTGTACGAAGCCAAATATTGGTGCGGGCGATATCGTAATCGTCACCTTCAAAGAAGGCTTTGCCGTTTTCTACTTGAACTTCGTAACCCATGTTGCGTAATTCTTTACCAACAAGAGCTTCAATCCCTGCAGCAGCAGTTGCTACTAATTTATATTTTGTCATAGATTTCTCCTTTATTCGTAAAAAGAGGAGTGGACACAAGGCCACACTCCTTACAATTCGCTAAAATCCTGAAGTAAACTTCTGTAAGCCATGTTCTGTTCCATTTAATAGCAGGATCTATTAAATTTCAGTAATCATCTGTCTACACATAATGTGTCTCTTTTTTCGTTCATTTCCTAATAAGAGTGCCCCTACCATAAGTTTGGGTTGCTCGCTCGAGGGGTTTACCGCGTTCCACCAATTCCGTTTCCAAAATTGCTTCGTCACTGTGGCACTTTCAAGAATACTAGAGCATAGCATTGCCGTAGCTCGTTTTTCTGCCGTCAACCTAAAGTTGCCTTAGCTTATTGTTTCGCTAAGCACGATCACTACAAGCATCTCAGCCTGTGCGAGCATGGACTTTCCTCAGCAAATTAATGCCGCGATTACTCAAAGTTTACTAAATTTAAAAAAGTTCGTTATATCAGATTTGATATATTAATAGTTATTGTCGCGTACTGGTGTAATCACGCGTGTTTTGTAGAAATCATCATCGTCTTCTGCAACATCTTGAGAAGGAGAAGAGTAGCTGTCTTCTTCTAATTTAGAATCGAAAACGTGTTTTTCTAAGTTTGATAAACGTTTTAAGATATCAAAGTTTGTAACTCCTGATGAAGATACATTGCTTGAACGGTTTGTTTTAGAAACAGTAGCTTGACGTGAGAGTTCATCTACTTTTGTTAATAAGCGTTCGTTTTCAGCTTGTAGGAAGCTAATTTCTTTTTGGAATGTGTCATAATCACGAATAATTAAATCTAAAAATGCATCGACTTCTTCAATGTCGAAACCTCTGAATGAGCGTTTGAATTGTTTTTGTAAAATATCTTTTGTACTTAATGAAATACGTGCCATAATTGCTTTCCCCTTTTTTAATCTGTCAAATAGTCATTAATTAATTTATCTTCTTAATGATACTAAAATCCATGCAAAAATACAAATAGGATAGGGTTATTTTTAGTTATTTTTAATGAAATTTGTTATAATTTTTAAAAAATACAAGTAAAGAAGAGGGTTAACATGAACTGGTTAGAAGTCACAGTAAATACGCATTCTGAGAGTGTCGAAGTCGTAAGTTCGATTTTAATTGATTTAGGATCAAAAGGAGTCTCTATCGATGACCCTCAAGACTATTACCAATTAACAGATGAACAATTAGAATGGTTGAAAGTGCAACAAAAAGACTTATACGAAACAGATACCGTGATTGTGAAAGGCTACTTCCAACCAAGCCAATGGACTGAAAAAGCCAAAACGCAATTAGACGAACAATTGAAAGAACTTGAAAGCTACGGTCTACAAACTGGACCTTTAACCGTTCGTGTTAGTGAAGTTGGAGAAGAGGACTGGGCAACGGCATGGAAGCAATACTACTTCCCAGTACGTGTGACACGCTATTTAACAGTTGTTCCTAGTTGGGTTGATTATGAAAAAGAACAAGAAGATGAACTCTTAATTGAATTAGATCCAGGACTTGCGTTCGGGACAGGAACACACCCAACGACACAGCTCTCACTCACAGCCCTTGAACAAACGATTCGTGGCGGTGAAAGTGTGCTAGACGTTGGTACAGGTTCTGGAGTACTAAGTATCGCTTCTAAACTCTTAGGAGCTGGACGTGTGACGGCCTTTGATATTGATGAGATGGCTACACGTGTAGCGAAAGAAAACATTGCATTGAACCCAACGATTGGGGCAATCGATGTTTATGAAAATAACTTACTCGTTGGTGTAGACCAAAAGAGTGATTTAATTGTGGCGAATATTTTAGCGGAGATTTTAGTTCAAATGCCTGAAGATGCTTACCGTAACTTGAACGAGAATGGAACATTAATTTTATCAGGTATTATCGAATCAAAGGCAAAAGAAGTACAAGAAGCATATGAAAAAGCAGGATTCAAACTCGTTGAACGTATGACGATGAAAGAGTGGAACTGCTTTGTAATGAAAAAGGATGTTGAATAATGCAACGGTATTTTGTAAAAGGAAACGTTAGTGAAACGACGCATTCGCTACAGTTCTCCAAAGAACAAGTGCATCAACTGAAAAAGGTAATGCGCGTTCGTGTGGGAGAACAATTTGAAGTCGTGGATGATGCAAGTCAATTAGCCATCGTTGAAGTGATGGAATTAGAGCCATTTGAAGTGAAAGTGGTTGAACTTTTGGAGCAAAAAGTAGAACTTCCTGTATCGGTTACGATTGCAGTGGGGCTCTCAAAAGGAGATAAACTCGATTGGATTGTTCAAAAGGCAACAGAACTTGCCGTGAGTGAAATTATTCCGCTTTCGATGACACGAAACGTAGTTAAATGGACTGGTGATAAGGTAGATAAGAAGATTGAACGTCTTCAAAAGATTGCCGAAGAAGCGAGCGAACAATCGCATCGCCTCAAAGTCCCACATGTGACAAGTGTGATGACATTAAAAGAATTGGCTAGTTACACTTCGGATTTCGAACAAAAGTTAATTGCTTATGAAGAATCTGCCAAGGTTGGAGAAAGTCTTCAGCTCGTTAAGAGTTTACAGTCATTACAGGAAAATGAGCGTGTCATTTTTGTCTTTGGTCCTGAAGGTGGCATCGAAGAACAAGAAGTGGAGTTGTTAGAGAAAAGTGGATATCTTCCATGTTCACTAGG
>CALCML010000339.1 GCA_937967765.1 uncultured Carnobacterium sp. | reverse complement strand
TTTTAATATTGCTTATTCAGTCCTTAAAAACATTTTCGTAATCGCAATTCTAGCACTGATGCTTATTGGTGTATTCGGAGGCGGGATTGGACTTGGATACTTTGCAAGTTTGACTTCCAATGAAGAACCTCTTACTCAAGAACAAATGAGTGATGCCATCGGAAATCTCAACTTAATCTCAAGTTTCTACTATCAAGATGGAACGAAGATTTCAGATGTAAATACTGATGAGTTACGTATTGTAAAACCTTTATCAGAAATTTCGCAATATGTAAAAGATGGAATCATCGCAACAGAAGATAGTTCATTCTATGATCATAACGGGATTGTTCCTAAGGCTCTTATCCGTGCCCTCTTACAAGAAGTTGCTTCTTCTGATTCAGGCGCAACGGGTGGATCTACCTTAACACAACAATTAATTAAACAACAGATTTTAACAAGCGAAGTTACTTTCAAACGTAAAGCCAATGAAATTCTTTACGCATTACGTCTTGAAAAACACTTTACAAAAGACCAAATCTTAGAAGCTTACTTAAATGTTTCTCCGTTTGGACGTAATCATAACGGGTTAAATATCGCCGGTATCGAAGAAGCCGCTCAAGGTGTCTTCGGGGTTTCCGCAAAAGATTTATCATTACCACAAGCAGCGTATCTTGTTGGGATGCCTCAAAACCCAATTGTTTACACCCCTTATACAAACATCGCAACGATGAAAGAAGACGTGTCTGCTGGTGTAGAACGTATGAAGACCGTTCTATTTAGTATGTATCGTGAAAACAAAATTACTAAAGAACAATACGAAGAAGCTCTTGCGTACGACATTACGATGGACTTCCTTCCTCCAAAAGAGCTCACTTCAAACCGTCAATCATACTTATATCAAGCTGTTCATCGTGAAGCGGTTAAAGTCTTAATGACAAAAGCAGCTGAGAAAAACAAATTGACGTATAACGATGTGAAAAACGATTCAGAGTTATATAGTAAATACTATGATGAAGCTGAGCGCGAATTAAGCTCTTCAGGTTACCGTATAACATCAACTGTTGACCAAAAAGTATACGATGCGATGCAAAAAGCCATTGCTGAAGGCGGGGACTTAATCGGACCAACGTATAACACTCAATATGTTGATCAAAGTACTGGTGAAACTAAAACTCAAAAAGAGCCAGCTCAAAACGGTGCTGTGTTAATTGAAAACAAAACAGGTCGTATTCTTGGTTTCGTCGCAGGTCGTGACTTTGAAGCCAACCAAGTGGACCACGCGTTCTCAACACACCGCTCTCCTGGTTCAACCATCAAACCAATCTTGGTGTACGCGCCAGCGATTGAAAACAACTTAATTTATCCAGCAAGTATTGTTCCGGATACGAAGATTAGTATCGCACAAGGAAACGGAACTTACTGGCAACCAACCAACTATGGTAACTCAATTACGAACCAATTCTTAACGGTTCGTTACGCACTGTTCAAATCATTAAACAACCCAGTAATTAAGATTTACCAAGCAATGCTTCAAAAAGGCATTAACGCTGGTGAATACTTGAAGAAAATGGGGATCACTGAAGGTATCGGTGAAGATGAATATCAAAATATCGCCCTTTCAATCGGTGGTACGAGAACAGGTCCTTCTGTAAGAGAACAAACAAGTGCCTTCTCTACACTGGCAAATGGCGGTGAACACCACGAATCATACTTAATCGAAAAGATTGAAGACTCTCGTGGAAATGTGATTTACCAACACGAAGATAAATCAGAGCGCGTCTTCTCAGATGCAACAGCGTTCTTAACAACAAATATGTTACAAGATATTGCAAGCTCTACTATCTTCTACAACATTAAAGGAAATATGGGATTCAGTTCTGATTTAGCTGGTAAAACAGGTACTTCAGAAAACGAGATTGATAACTGGTTTGTAGCTTACACTCCAACAGTTACTCTTGGTTCATGGATCGGATATGACAACTTCTATAACGCTCGTTACGCCATCACTGGTGGAGACGGATACGGCGAACCAACGATGCGTAGTCAACGTCAATGGACGAACTTGATGAGAGCTGCATACGAAGCAAACCCTGAATTGATTGGTAAAGAAACAAGCTTTACGCAACCAGACTCTGTTTATCGTGATTCTGTCGTATCAACAACTGGTACAAAAGCAGGTTCATTTAAAGCAGAAAACGGTGGTACTTATTCAATCGGTGGTTCTATGACAACAGATTGGTTCAAGAAGAACTTCCCTCCTATGAATCCAAAATACGACTTTATGGTAGGTGCAACTCCAGAAGAATTAAATCGATTCTGGAATAAATCTTCATCTTCTAGCGATAAGAAAAAAGAAGAGGAGAAAAAGAAAGAAGAAAAGAAACCTGAGACAACTCAAGCACCAACAACTCAAGCGCCAGCAACTCAAGCGCCTACTCCTCAACCTCAAACAACAAAAGCACGTTAATCTAAATAACAGAAAGGCTGGATAATGTCCAGCCTTTCTGTTATTTCCTTCTATTCTCTATAGTATAAAAAACAGCCTATTCTATGTGATAGGCTGTTCGTTTATTCTTACTTTGTTGTGTTTCGTAACTCAATCTTGTAAGGTAATGTGATTTCAGATTCTACAATCTCTTCTTTATTCATAATCTTTGTCAATAGACGCATTGCTACGGCACCAATATCATATAAAGGTGGTGCAATTGTTGAAAGAATTGGACGTGTCATCTTCGTTAATTTAGAGTTATTGCTTGAGATGATTTCGAATTTCTCAGGAACTTTAATTCCTAAGTCGATTAATCCATTTAATAAACCTACAGAAGTTTCGTCGTCAGTTACGATTGCAGCTGTAACGCCTGCTTTATGAATACGTTCTGCTACAGATTCACCAGCGTGATATGTCAATGGCACTTCGTATACTAATTTAGGATCGAATTTAATCCCTGCTTTATCTAAAGCAGCTTTATATCCTTCTAAACGTAAATCTACAGAAGCAACATTTTTCAACGCAGCTGTTACGAAAGCCACTTTCTTATGTCCGTTTTCAATTAATGTTTCAACGGCTTCTTGAGTTGCTTCTTTAAAGTCAATATTTACAGACGCAATTTCATGTTCCGCATCCATTGTTCCTGCTAAAACGATTGGTGTTTTAGAACGAATAATTTCAGTGCGTAATTCAGGTGTTAAATGGTTCCCCATATATAAAATACCATCTACTTGTTTTGACAATAATGTGTTTAACACTTGAATTTCTTTATGATTATTTTGGTCTGAGTTCGCTAGAATAATGTTGTATTTATACATTGTCGCAATGTCATCAATCCCACGCGCTAAGCTCGCAAAGTAAAGGTTTGTGACATCTGGAATGATGACTCCAACAGTCGTAGTTTTTTTACTTGCAAGTCCACGAGCAACGGCATTTGGACGATAATCTAATTCATCAATAACATCTAGTACTCTCTTACGAGTCGCTGGTTTTACGTTTGGGTTCCCGTTTACTACACGTGATACTGTAGCCATGGATACATTTGCTTCACGAGCAACGTCATAAATCGTAATTGTTTGCTTTTCCATCTACAAATCTCCTTTGTGCATCTTTTCATCTAATCATAGGGTAGCACTTTCATAATTTTTTTGCAAGCGTTTCACAACAATTTTCATATAATTTTTGAAACTATTTACATTATTGATGTAATAATATGCTACAATAGATTCAAGGAGATGAAATTATGAAACTAACCCCTACTTTTATGCAATTGGAAAAAGAAATGAAAGAAAAACAAAATCCGATTGTTTTTATTCAAAACCCAGAAACCATTCGTCTTTTGACAAAATTCTCAACAGACCCACATGAACGAATCGTGGCACTCGTGTATACACCAGGAGCGACTCCACTACTCTTCGTTCCAGCATTGGAACATCAAGTGGCGCAAAAGGCTGAACCTGACTTTATCGTGAAGAGTTATCAAGACCATGAAGATGGTTGGAAACTCTTATCAGATGCGATTAAGGAACACTTCCCTACACAAACGAATTTTGCCGTGGAAAAAGTGGACTTCTCACTCTTTGCTGCTGAACAATTACAAAAGCACTTCCCTGGTATCCAGTTCTCAGTAGACTTAACACCAATCGTGCAACAACTACGTCTTGTGAAAGATTCTGAAGCCATTGATAAGCTTGTCTACTCAGGAACCTACGCCGACAAAGCGATTGAAATCGGAAAGAAAGCCTTGAAGGTTGGTATCTCAGAACGCGAAGTCGTGGCTATTATCGAATTTGAGATGAAAAAACTGGGCGTTTCTCAAATGAGTTTTGACACAATGGTGCTCTTTGGCGACCACGCTGCAGATCCTCACGGCGAACCTGGCGACAGCACTCTGAAAGAAAATGAATGGGTGCTCTTTGACCTCGGAACGATGGTCGATGGTTACGCAAGTGACATCACACGTACTGTCTTCTTTGGAAATGACAGCGCGAAAGATCCTCGCCATCAAGAAATCTACGACATTGTTCAAAAAGCGCATGATACAGCCATCACAGCCGTGAAACCTGGTATGAAAGCTAGCGAAATTGATAAAATCGCTCGTGATATTATCACAGAAGCTGGATACGGTGAATACTTCATCCACCGCCTTGGACACGGAATCGGCCAAAGCGTTCATGAATTCCCTTCGATTATGGAAGGAAACGATATGGAACTTGTTGAAGGTATGTGTTTCTCTGTAGAACCTGGCGTATATATTTCAGGTGACTATGGCGTACGTATCGAAGACTGCCTAGCCGTTACAAAAGACGGCGCTAAACTCTTCACAGCCGTTAAATACGACTTCTAGTCCAAATGAAAAAGCCTGGGGAATTCCCCAGGCTTTCATTGTTTAAATTTTAAATTAAGCTTCTTCTTTAACTTCTTCAGCTTTTTCTTTAACGTCATCTGCTAATTCAGCAACCACTTCTGCTGATTCTTCTTTTCCTTTAGAAAAGTTTCCTTTAACTTTTTCAACTGTTTCGTTGAATTGACCTTTTAAGTTTTCAGTTTGAGCTGCAACTTGTTCTTTTAAGTTAGCTGCTTGTTTAGAAACTTGTTCTTTCAATTGGCCAGCTTGTTCTTGTAAGTTTACACGAATATCTTGTGTTGAAGTTTTAGCTACTTCTGCGAATTCAACACCTTTTGCACGTGCGATTTCACCGTATTCTGATAATTGTTCTTTGTAGCGATCTGCTTCTCTCGCTAAGTCTTCACGTAATTCTTTACCTGATTTTGGTGCAAATAATAAAGCTGTTACTGCTGCTGCAGATGCTCCGATAAATGCTCCTAATAAAAATCCACCTGATTTACTCATGTTCAACACTCCGTTTCGTTATTTTACTTTTTTCTTCTTTGAAAGAATTGTTCTTCCAAAATTAAATGCCGCAACTGCACGGCTTGTTTTTGAAAGCTTCACTGCTTTTGTTGCTAGATTACGAGAAGATGTATTTACATCTGAAATCGTCACACCTAAATCGCCTGCCGCTGTAAACAACGGATTTGTCGCTTTAAGTTTGCCGTTCACGTCATCTACGAGTACATTTGCTTTATTTAATAACCCTTCAACTTCAATTGAAAGACTATCAACATCTTTTGTAATGACTTCTAATGAATGATTCACGTTATCAACGGTTTTATTTAATCTTGATAAAATCGGTGATACTTTGACAATTACAAAAACCACTAATGCTAATAAAGCACATGCAGCAATTAATGCAGCAATCTCAACACCTGTCATTGAGCCATTCCTCCAATCTTTAAGTATAGATTAATGATAACACTTTCTCAGGGAAAATACCATCATATTATTTCTTAAATTGCCTATGCTTTCAATCATTTTTTACATATGTTACACTTACTTTATTACTATTAAAGGGTGACGCTTATGCATATTATTTTATGGATGGATTCCATCACAAATTTCTTTACGAATTACTGGAATTCCTTTGATTGGGAATCCATTTTATCAAATGTTTTTACGAAATTATTATCATTAATTTTATTATTCCTACTATTCTACTTTGGAAAGAAATTTTTACATTTTCTATTTAAGAAAACCATTCTTTCCTCTGTAAAAGTCGTTCGTCAAAGTGAAAATCGACAAAAGACGATCGTAAAGCTCTTAGAAAATATGCTTGATTATTTCCTATACTTCATCTTAATCTATTGGATTCTCTCGATTATCGGTGTTCCAATTTCTAGCTTACTCGCTGGGGCTGGAATCGCTGGGGTTGCTCTTGGTCTTGGCGCACAAGGCTTCCTATCAGATGTAATCAACGGTCTTTTCATCCTACTCGAACGCCAATTCGAAGTTGGAGATGCCGTTTTAATCAATAACATTTCCGGAACCATCGCCAGCGTGGGTGTCCGTACTACACAAGTTCGCGGTTACGACGGAACACTTCACTACATTCCAAACCGCAATATCACAGTTGTCAGTAACCAATCTCGTGGAAATATGCGTGCTTTAATCGAACTTCCACTTAGCAGTAACGTCGACTTGAAGAGCGTTTATGAAACCATCGAAGCCGTACATAAACAGTACGCCGAAACAGACGACGCATTGGCATCACCACCAAACATCGTTGGCCCACAAACCAAACCAAATGGCCAGTTTGTATTCACCATCGCACTGATGACAAAAAACGGACTACAACACGCCACTTACAAACGTTACCTCACTCTTTATCAAGAAGCACTGTTGCAAAAAGGCATCGACCTCTCATCACCAGTTATCCCATATACAACCAACTAAAAAAGAAGGCCCACGCCTTCTTTTTTTGTTGGTCTAATTAAAACCCCCGGATTGTCCGGGGGTCCAAAAAGCTTTAGCGGAGT
>CALCML010000338.1 GCA_937967765.1 uncultured Carnobacterium sp. | reverse complement strand
GTATTATTAAACACACTCTTTCCGGAAGGTTGAAGCTGTTGCACCTCTACCTCTTTGACAACACGACCAATTAAAGATACTAAGTTCATAAGACGAACCTCCTATAGTTTTTTCTATAGTTAGCTACGCCACACTTCCTCTAATTGGCTTTTCCTTCTTCTCTTAATTTTTGAGAAAATTCAGAAATCTTACGCAGTCTGTGGTTTACCCCTGATTTTGAGATAGGCCCAGAAGGTAACATTTCGCCTAACTCTTTCAAACTAATTTCTGGATTCTCTAAACGGATTTTGGCAATATCCGATAATTTATCTGGCAAGGCATCCAGTCCCACCGTATCTTCGATATATTGAATCTCTTCGATTTGACGAGTGGCTGCGTTCACCACTTTATTAATATTGGCATTCTCGCAGTTCACTAAACGATTCGCCGTATTTCGCATATCGCGAATGATTCGGATATCTTCAAAATGCAACATCGCCTTGGAAGCATGAATCACGGCAAGGAAGTCTGCGATTTTCTCGGCTTCTTTCAAGTACGTGATATACCCCTTACGACGCTCAATCGTTCTGGCATTCAATCCAAACGCATTCATCATCTGACAAATATCGTCATTATGCTCTTCGTAAATCGAATAAATCTCTAAGTGATAACGGCTTGTTTTCGGGTCATTAATCGAACCACCAGCCAGAAACGCCCCACGAAGGTAGGCACGCATCTTCTCTTCGTCTTCACGAACATTTTCCGGAACGCGCATATTAAATAAGCCGCTCGACTTGATATTCAAGTCTTCCAGAATCTCTTCCGTTCCATGTTTCAAACGTACGATATACACATTGTTCTTCTTCAGTTTCATCTTACGGCGAACCAAGAGTTCACTTTCTACTTGATAATACTTCTTCAAGAGCACATAGATTCGTCTGGCAATCGCTGCGTTTTCCGTTTGGATATTTAAAATCAATTGACGATTCAAAATCCCAACCGCCCCATTCATTCGAATCAGCGCCGCTAGTTCATATTTTGAATAGTCATATTGCACTTCTAGTTGCGTTAGTTCTTGTTTTGTCTCTGCAGCAAATGATAGTAAGGACACAGGCCTCCTCCTTTCTCTTCTAGTCATGTTGAAGGAGCCAAGAGGAAGTCTTGGCTCCTATTTCATTCGTTATTATTCAATTCGTGCACTTTGTAGGAGACGGAATAATTCGTCGATAACTTTTTCACCATCATGGTATACGCCTTTTTCACGTAATTTAATAAAGTCAGACGACACTACTCGGCATCCCTCGTCGCGCAATCCTTGGAAGTCGTACTTCACTTGGTAAAGATACTCTTCGTTCTTTTGTTGGTTTAAGTACTCTTCTGGCACTGCCTCTGTATTCACAAGAACAGTGTCAATAAATTTAGTTCCTAAATGGTCATGCAACACGCGTACATGATCTGCATCGGTAAAGTGTTCCGTTTCACCAAGTTGCGTCATGATGTTACAGATGTACACTACTTCCGCTTTCGTTTCACAAACGGCTTGACCAATATCGCTAATCATTAAGTTTGGCAAGATACTAGTATAAAGACTACCAGGCCCTAATACAACCATATCGGCTTCCATAATCGCATTGATGACTTCACGTGCCGCCATTGGTGTTCGGCTATCATCGAGCTTACGATTCTCGTCGTAGCAATGCACGGAAACTCGTTTAATCTTCTTGCGATATTTGACAAGTTCCGCTTCCCCGTCCACAATCGTTCCATCTTGGAATTCAGCGCGTAGTAATAATGGCTCTTCAGCGGCAGGATACACATGTCCTTCGACCGCCATCATACGGCTAAGAAGACGAATCGCATCGAAAATATTTCCACGCATCTCTGTTAAGGCCGCAATAATTAAGTTTCCAATCGCATGTCCGGCGAAGAATTGATCATCGGAATTAAAACGATATTGGAAAATTTCTTTTTGTAAAGCGTTCATCGGAGAAAGAGCAATCATACAGTTCCGAATATCTCCTGGTGGCACAACGTTCATATAATCTCGAATGATTCCTGAACTTCCACCATCATCGGCAACCGTTACAATCGCAGTCACATCCGCATCTCTCTTACGAAGGTTTCTCAAGAGAACAGGAAGCCCTGTCCCTCCACCAATAACGGTGATTTTAGGACCTTTCTTTCTCGGAGGATTTGGTGTTACCTCGAACATCATGAGCGTCCATTCCCTTCTTTACGACGGTCTTTGTCACGATGAGAGATTTTCACGTTATAAGAGTCTGATAATAATTCGCGTCCGATACGTTCCGCAAAAGCTACAGAACGGTGTTGCCCACCAGTACATCCGATGGCAATCGTCACGCTTGATTTTCCTTCTTTTTTGTAGCCTGGAATTGAGAAGTCGAGTAAGTCCATCAATTTATGATAGAACGTCTTCGCTTCTGGTTGGCTCATAACATAGTCATACACAGGTTCATCTAATCCAGTGAGTGGACGTAACTCTGCAATATAGTGTGGATTTGGTAAGAAACGTACATCCATCACGACATCCGCATCGATTGGGAGTCCGTATTTAAATCCAAATGACATCACTTGGATTGTGAAAATCCCTTCGCTACCTGTAGAGAAAGCTTGCATGATTTCTTCACGTAATTTACGAGGTGAAAGATTTGTTGTATCAATCACTTTTTGCGCACGTGTCTTAATGTCTTGCAATAAACGACGTTCCGCAATAATCCCATCGTAAATACGACCATCACTAGCAAGAGGGTGCGTTCTTCTTGTTTCTTTGTAACGAGAAACAAGCGCATCATCGCTCGCTTCTAAGAATAAAATTTTTGTTGTAATAAATGATGTGTTATCAAGGCCTGCAATGGCTGACATGATTTCATCAAAGAATGCGCGTGAACGTAAGTCGATTACGAGCGCAATTTTTGTAATTTTTCCTGATTCTTTTACTAATTCCCAAAATTTTGGTAGAAGACTTGGTGGCATATTATCAACACAGAAATATCCCATGTCTTCGAAACTTTGCATTGCAACAGTTTTCCCTGCCCCACTCATACCTGTAATGACGACTAATTCTAGTTGATCTACTGCCATTGTCATTCTCCTATCTCAAACGATATTGTTATCTTTACAATTATAACACATCCGGGCGTGTCATCGTTAACTTTTTTAGCAAAAATACTCTTTTTATCGCACAAAAAAAGCGAAGGTTCCCCCTCGCTTTCATTAATCTTTCACTTGCATCACTTCAGACGGAATCTGAATACGAACCGTCGTCCCTTCTCCAACAGTTGAGTCTACACTAAGCGTAACGCCTAAACGTTTGGCAATCTCTGAAGATAAATAGAGCCCTAGCCCTGTCGATTGGTGGTTCACACGACCGTTATAACCGCTAAATCCACGTTCAAAAATCCGTTTTATATCGTAAGGAGCAATCCCGATTCCCGTATCTTCAATCGTTAACGTATCCCCATCAAAAAGAATGCGAATCGTTCCATCTTCTGGCGTATATTTCACTGCATTCGATAACACTTGCTCGACGATAACGCCTAACCACTTCGAATCCGTCACGACCTTTTCCTCAGTAGGAACATAGTCCAAATGCAATTTCTTCGAAATAAAGAAGGTTGCATATTTTTTCAATAGCGGACGAATCACTTCATCGATAGAAATCGTTGAAATCGATAAGTCCTGATGGAAACTTTCCATCCGAACGTAATGCAGCGCTAGTTCTGTATAAGTCGTAATCCGAACGAGTTCTTGACTCAATAAAGATTTCTCGGACGTTTGCGGCAACTCACGAATCAGCAATTGACTCGCAGCGATACTCGTTTTAATTTGGTGCGCCCATAAAGTATAGTAGTCCACATCTTCCTTGCGAAGTTGCTTCATCTTCGTACTTAATCCTCGCATATCCGACTTTTCTTGTTGAATGACCTCATATAAATGACTCACAACGGGCGAAAACCCATCGTCTAGCGTCGCCACTTCCTGCTGCAAACTCCGAACGACTTCTCTGTACTTTCTCCAATCGTGCCACAAAAGCGCCCCGACAATCACCAAAAGGAAAAAGGCTTGTAAAAATAAATAATAACCGACCTCTGAATTTAGCCAATTAAAGACGAAGAAGAAGCCAATCGAAAAAACTTCGATGAAGGCCAGCGCTCCGAGTAAGAAAGCATGCGATTTGAACCAAGCCCTACTAAATTCCACTTTTGTCTTCATTCAATCACTTCCGCCAATCCATACCCGACGCCTTTTTTCGTCGTGATTAATTTTTCCAATCCGATTTCGCCAAGACGCTTCCGCAAACGAGCAACCGTCACGGACAA
>CALCML010000337.1 GCA_937967765.1 uncultured Carnobacterium sp. | reverse complement strand
GAATGGGTTTTCGACAGAAACTACAATAGCTGGTTCTATATTAAGCCAGGTGGTGCTTATGCGCGTAATGAATGGAAAGGTGACTACTACTTAAAAGGTGGCGGCTATATGGCCAAGTCCGAATTTATTTACGACAGAAAATACCAAGCCACCTATTATCTTGATGTATCTGGCAAATATGTTCGTGATCAATGGAAAGAAATCGATGGCAAATGGTATCACTTCCGCAAATATGGGGAAATGGATACGAGCAAATGGATTGGCTCTTACTACGTCAAATCTGACGGTGCGATGGCCGCAAGTGAACTCATCTACGACTCTACGTATAATAGTTCTTTCTACTTTGACGAAAATGGGAAATACCTAAACAAACAATGGAAAGAAATCGACGGCGACTGGTACTACTTTAAAGACGGTGGCTACATAGCCAAAAATGAATGGGTCGGCTCTTACTTTATAAAAGGTAATGGACGTATGGCGAAAAACGAAATGCAATACGACCAATCGACTGGTTCTTCATACTATTTCAAAGAAGACGGAACATTCGCGAAGAACTACTGGGCAAAAGTCGGTGGCTACTGGTACTACTTCAAGGGCAACGGAAAAGTCGCGCGTAAAGAATGGATTGAGAATAAATATTACGTACTCGATAACGGTAAAATGGCAACTGGTACGCATATCATCGACCACTATCAATACGTATTTGACGGGAGCGGAAATATCTTGAGCAAGAAAGCAGTCGATATCGGTTGGGTTGAAAAAGACGGCAAACGTTACTTCTATAATGGTGCGAGCCAACGTCTTGGAGACGAAACAACTAAGAAAGTCATGGACATCAGCGAACACCAAGGTCATATCTCAAACTGGGAAGGCATCATCAAGGACAATGATATTGATGCGGTTATTGTTCGTATCGGTTACTCTGGTGCCGAAGATAAACATCTCGCCCACAACATTAGCGAGCTAAACCGTCTTGGAGTGCCTTATGGAATTTACCTCTACACTTATGCTTCTACGGAGGCAGATGGCGTAGAAGATGCCGAACAAACTCTTGCGTTAATCAAAAAATACAATATTAAACCAACTTACCCTATTTACTTCGACTTAGAAGACTGGCGTTATACACACGGTGCAAAATCAGCACCAACGGATACCACTACTTGGGTGAAAATTTGGAAAGCGTATCGTGATACGATGGCTAAAGCTGGTTACACAAACGTGCGTATTTACAGTTATCAATATCTCTTGCAAAATCGTTTAAACGATCCTGAAATCTTAAAATACGTAGACTGGGTTGCGGCCTATACTCCACAGCTCACCTACCAACTTCCATACAGTCAACCAAGCTGGGGCTGGCAATATACCGACAAGGAATTTGTCACAGGTCTTGGAAATGTGGATATGAGCGTGTGGTTCGGACGTTAATCGTCCTACTTATAGCATCCTTAAAAAGTCTCATTCATCGAATGGGGCTTTTTAATTTTCGGAGAAGATGATAAATACCAAAACAAACTCGTTGAAGGGATTGTTACTGGTCTACGCAACTTCTATAAGACAGCTAAATAAATGCTTTTAAGTGCTCTATTAAAATACTCTAGAACCTTTGGTTTGTAATAGTTATGATAACTGCTACACCGGGTTGAGCCTAAGGTCTCAACCCTAGCAAGCTTCAAAGAGCGGGTAAAAGTTAAAACTTTAACTCGATCTAATTCACATTGCTTGTTTGTCGCGGTTATCATGGCTATTACCCAAAGGTTCTTTGTATTTTAATAGACTTAAAAAATTCTTCCTCACACAATTTTTCTTAAGAATCTCCAACACTACTCAATCTGTGCTGAAGACTTTTCCTCTTTTCATTATGCCCACCGTTTAAATAAGACTACGCTCAAAACTTCACTTTATAATGATTCCATTTAATGTTAGAATAAAGGTAACCAACTTTAGGAGGCACGTTTATGTTTAATAAAATTAAGAAGATGATGTTAGGATTGTTGGCGATTGCCAGCCTACTGCTTATTGCAGGATGTCAGTCATCTACACAACAAGGACCTAAAGCTCCACAAGATTTAACTAAAGACCAACAAGGAACGTGGTTATGGACAGAACAACAATCGGCGTTGCAAAAGGTTTTCCTTGCAACAAATATCGAGCCCCGCGCTGCAGCATATATGTTAGATGACTTAGATATTGTAAAAATGACGATGACAATTAAAGACAAGACGGTTGAATTGAAGTATCGTTTTGATTATCTGCGCATTTACGAAGATCAATATAAAGGGAAAAATCTTAAGACTCCTGATTTCAAAACATACGTACAACAGAAAACAGAAGACTTTAAAGCCTATGTAGCAACACTTCAACATACAAAGATTACAGTGGATGAAGCAAACTACGCTTACGACTATACGCTGACTGGAACCATTGATCCAGATAATCACACCATCACTTTCCCAGAAACTCCAACATTCCTAAGCAAAATTATCTTAGGACCTAATACGAATCCACTAGAGGCCATCACGTATCAGTATTCTGTGGATGGAAAACAAATGACTCTTTCTGCGGAAGGTAAAGATGATAAAGGCTTGAAGCTTGTGATGCGTCTTCGCTTTAATTACACGGATGAGAAAGAATAAGAGGAGTGATAATGATGAAAATGATGAAAAAAGTTTCGCTATGGATGTTGTCGCTTCTTACTCTTCTACTCGTCGCAGGTTGCGCTGAACAAAAGCAAGAACAAACGATTGCAGAAACAACTACAGAAGCCCCTGCTCCAGTCGCTCTTGAAGGTGAATGGCAAGCAGTCGACTTTAGAGATACATTAGAGCGTACATTTTTATACTATTACAAAGATGCATATAGTCGCTTGAAAGTAACAGAGGCTTTCGAAGATGTCTCTCCTACTTTAACCATAGAGGGAACAAAGGTGACTTATACCTATACTGCGGATATGAATAAATACTTCGAGTTCTACTCTGAAGCCAATAAAGATAAAATCAAGGATAAGGCAGAAGCAGCTAAAGTACTTGCCGCCCTTGCTCAAAAGAATATTAAAAAGTCCCAAGACTTATCTGGAACTTATAATGATGAAACTTATATCTTCAAAGGAAAACAAGAAGGTGGCGTTCTAGATACAAACGCAAAAACGATTGTCTTCCCGGATGTTCCAAATATTTTTGGAATTCTCCCACTTTATGTGTCTTCCAAAGAAGCTCCGATTACTTATCACTATGAAATCAATGGGGATATCCTTACGATGTACGCGGAGAAGGTCTATAACGAGAATGGACTTCATTTGGTTTATCCGATGAAATTTAAGAAAGTGCAAAAATAATTCACTGCCCCTTTGAGATTTTCTCAAGGGGTTTTTGTGTGCAAAAAATATATAGCTTCTGCTCTATTAAAATACTCTAGAACCTTCGGTTCGGTATAGTCATGATAACTGCTACACCGGGTTGAGCCTATTGTCTCA
>CALCML010000336.1 GCA_937967765.1 uncultured Carnobacterium sp. | reverse complement strand
ATGCCTTAAGTATTATTGTGCATAAGGAATTTGCTTATAATCGTGGTAAGGCAATAACGGAAAAACTTAGAAAACTTATTCCTCGTCAACAATTCGAAGTTCCAATTCAAGCAGCGATTGGGAATAAGATTTTATCTCGTACTAACATTAAAGCATTGCGTAAAAACGTACTTGCAAAATGTTACGGTGGGGATATTTCTCGTAAACGTAAACTGTTAGAGAAACAAAAAGAAGGGAAGAAACGTATGAAGCAAGTGGGTTCTGTTGAAGTTCCACAAGAAGCCTTCATGTCTGTTCTAAACCTTAACGAAGAAGAAAAATAATGTGTAGTGAAAGGGCGTATGTAGCGCCCTTTTATTTTAGATAGAAAGGGGATAGTAATGGAGAAAGAAAACAAACATTTTTATAGACAAATGCTTGCGATTGCAATTCCGGTATCACTGCAAAGTTTATTAACATCATTTTTGAATACGTTAGATACAATCATGATTTCATCTCTAGGTGATGCAAGTATCGCGGGTGTTGGTCTTGCAAACCAAGTATTTTTCTTATTCACATTAATTTGCTTTGGGATTCATACTGGTTCTGCAGTGCTGTTTTCGCAATATTGGGGGATTAGGAATACGCATAAAGTTCAAGAAGTGAACCAAATGTCACTAATCTTATCAACGGTTGTCAGTGTCGTATTTATGCTTCTGGGAGTACTGTTCCCGTATGAAATCTTAACCATCTTTACAAAAGATCCACTGGTGATTCAAGCTGGAGGGGATTACTTACGTGTGGCCGCTTTAAGTTATGTATTTACAGCTTGGAGTTTTGCGATGACAAACGCGCTTCGTACAACTGGCAGTCCAAAAGTACCTTTGATTGCTACAATTTGTAGCTTTATTACCAATGCATTCTTTAACTACGTCTTTATTTTCGGGAAATTTGGGGCACCAGCTCTTGGAGTTGTTGGAGCAGCTGTAGCTACATTAATCGCTCGTGTCGTTGAAGTTGGTGTTCTATTTGGTGTGGTGTTTACATACAATGGTCCTATCCGACTCCCAATCGGTCGCTATTGGCATCATATTTCTAAGGGATTATGGATGAATTATTGGATTACAACGTATCCTGTTATTATTAATGAAACGTTCTGGGCTCTAGGACAAGTATTCTACAATGCAGCCTATGCTATGGTAGGAACGCAAGCCACAGCAGCGATTCAAGTAGCCGTTGCCGTTCAAAATCTCTCATTCATATTAGTGAGAGGTATTGGAAGTAGTTGTAGTATTATGCTTGGAAATAGAGTCGGACGAAATGAAGTTGCACAAGCACAAAAAGAAGCAAAACGCTTTGTTACAATTTCACTTGTTGTTGGAGTGGTCATTGGTGGTATTCAAAGCTTAACACCACATTGGACATTATTGATGTTTGCGCATCTTAGTCCTGAAGTATTCCTCATAGGACAACAATTACTCCAAATTATGGGAGTTATTTTCGTATTTAAAACTTTAAATTCTATTATCTTAGTGGGAATTCTTCGTGGTGGTGGAGACACGCAATACGGTATGAAACTAGAAATGGCCTGTGTGTGGCTGATTGGAGTCCCTTTAGCCTTACTTGCTGCCGCAGTATGGCATTTCCCAGTACAATTAGTGGTCATTTGTGCAGGTGTTGAAGAGCTTTGTAAAGCCTTTATTGGATTACGAAGAGTCTTTTCTGGCAAATGGATTCACAGATTAGTTGAAGCATAAAAAAGAAGATCCGATTGGATCTTCTTTTTAGTTTGGATTTGTAAACGTAAGCAATGGATAATAGACTCCTGTTGGATTTCCATGGAGAATTTTAATGTGCGTTTGCTCTTCGCGAGGGAAAACACGTCCAGAAAAGACCATTTCTCCATCATTAATAAAGATTTCAAAGACAGAATTATCAACAAAGATTCGAGCTTTCGTATCCATTGGAGCAATTGGTGCTGTACGAATACTACCGTACTGTGACGCAAAGGATTCTCCAACATTG
>CALCML010000335.1 GCA_937967765.1 uncultured Carnobacterium sp. | reverse complement strand
TTGAACTGGGAAAATGAAAAAGTGCGCCGTGAAGTCTATGATATGATGAATTTCTGGATTGATAAGGGCGTTGGCGGATTCCGTATGGATGTGATTGATTTAATCGGGAAAATTCCATTAGAAGGGATTACTTCAAACGGACCAAAATTGCATGAATATTTACAAGAAATGAATGAGGCGACCTTCGGAGATAAAGATTTATTGACGGTTGGGGAAACATGGGGAGCGACACCAGAAATCGCGAAACTCTATTCAAACCCAGAGCGTCATGAATTATCGATGGTCTTCCAATTTGAACATTCACTCTTAGACAATGAGCCAGGGAAAGAAAAGTGGGACCTTAAACCGCTCGATGTAAGTGAATTAAAGGCGGTTCTTTCAAAATGGCAAACGGAACTTGGAAACGAAGGTTGGAATTCACTATTCTGGAACAACCATGATTTACCAAGAATCGTGTCACGTTGGGGGAACGATAAGGAATATCGTGTTCGCAGTGCTAAGGCATTTGCAATTCTGCTACATATGATGAAAGGGACTCCTTATATTTATCAAGGCGAGGAACTTGGGTTGACGAATACTCCAGTTTCTAGCATTGAAGAGTTGGATGATATCGAGTCTATCAATATGTACCATGATCGTATCGCGAGAGGATTTAGTGTGGAGTCGATTATGGAGTCGCTGAATGCGAAGGGTAGAGACAATGCGCGTAGACCAATTCCGTGGACTGCCGAAGCTAATGGGGGATTTTCAACGGGTACTCCTTGGTTAGCGCTCAATCCAAACTACAAAGAGATTAACGTAGAGGCGGAACTCCAAAATCCAGACTCTGTATTCCATACGTATCAACAATTGATTCAACTTAGAAAAGACCATCCAATCGTGGTTTGGGGAGATTATGAGTTACTTGAGACTCATTCTAATGTGTTTGCATATTATCGCACGCTTGGGGAAGAAAGATGGTTGACAGTCGTGAATTTATCTGATGTTGAGGAAGAAATCTCTATAAACGCTCGATTTAATAAGGTTTTTGTGACAAATACAGAGGATGATATTAAAAGCTTACATGCTTACAAGCTTTCCCCATGGCAAGCTTTCGTGGGGGAATTGTCTGGCAATTGAAATAACTTTCATATATAATGTAAGTGCATAAAAGTAGATGAAACTAAATGTGAATTTTCTGTAAAAGTTAAATTTTCGAAAAATATCTTACAAAGTATTGTAAATAACGATAAATTTGTGTTATCATATTTTCTTAATTCTATAAATGTGAAAAAATATGGTGAGTAGTTTGAATAAAAATAAAAGGAGAAAGGGGATGGACGATGAAAGCATTTTTAGTGAAATTACAAGAAGGTTTTAAATCATTAGGTTTAGCGAGTCAATTGGGAATTACGCTTGGCCTCTCTTTAGCGATGCTAGCAGGTGTTTACGGTATTTCACAAGCGATGAGTCCGATGCAAAAAGTCACTCAAGTCGTAGAAGTACAAACAAGTGTGCCAGCAAATTCGTCAACTCCTTCAAGTAGTACTGAAAAGAAAGCAGCCACCGAGAAAAAGCAAGAAACAACTCAAACTTCAACAACTGAAACAGTAACCACAGAAAAACAAGTGGTAAGTGAAGAAGAAAAGAATACAAGGGACATTCAAGGAAATTTTGTGCAGGCAACTCCAAGCCAAGAACGCAGAAGAGTAGAATCAGAAAATGGTTCTCAAACGAAGGAGGTAACTCCAACTCAAGTGCCTACGGTTACTTCAAATTCTGAAACAGGAGCAACACCACCGAAACGATTGAAACTGCTAGGAAATACGGGAAAAGAGTTTGCGACATTAGACCAAGCTACAGCGTGGATGAAAGATCAGTTAGATCAATCAGCTAAAGACCAAGAAGCTGGGAAGCAAAATTGGGTTTACTCTGGAAGAGCGTTTGAGATTCCATGGAGTGACGGTTCTAAGACGGCAAGTGTTGATTTAACGAAAATTGAGTTTTACACACCGAATCCCGCACCAACAGAGACAACTTCTGCTGAGACGATTGAGCCACCTCAAACAGATTCTTTATAATAACGAGCACTTTGGTAGCCATACCAAAGTGCTTTTTTTCTTGTTCTAAGAATAGGCAACAAAGGGGGGGATATGATAGAATATACTTATCTTATTAGAGGAGTGAATATAAGTGGAAAATAAAGGACGTCGTATTTTAAGTGGAATTATCACAGTTGTGATTATTCTTGTGTATGCATTTTTACGTTTCCAACGTTATCAAGCAAGACAGGAACGCCAAAAAGCGCAGCAAGAACAAGTGAAAAACTCTCAAGTGGTGCAACAAGCCTTGCAAGATAACCAAAATAAATTAAACGAAGCTGCTGCAAAAATTAAACAAGCAGCGGATAGCGTTAAAGACAAAATCTCAACAACTGAATCAGAAGAGTTGAAGAATGTAGAGATGAATAAAGCTATTGAAGATGGATATAGCGTTGTCAAAAAAGATGATAAATTCTATATTGTTAAAGATAATGATTTTTCAACCGCTACTGAATTAATAGGAGTTACAGAAGCGTTAGTAATTCCTACGAAAGATGAAACTAAGAATAAAGAATATAACTTACTAGTTTTGAAAAAAGATGGCGAGTATCGTATTGTAGATGAAACTAAAGGTGGGAAAGATATTTTAGTTCTAACAGGCGAAACAATCACTGAAAGTACAACATTTACAGTCAAAGACAAAACAGTGTATATCAATTAAAGGATATGAAAAAAGGCGTTAAGAAACGAATCACTGGAGATAAATAACGCAAGGGACTCGGAACGAGTCGTGCGGATATTTTGGGAAGCAAAACTTCACAGTGCGAAGTTTTGCAGGCCTGTGAGCCCGAGTTCAACTACAGGATGTGAGCAATCGCGCTCAGAAATGGAACGTTGGACTCGAACGCCGGAAGGAACGTGAAACGTT
>CALCML010000334.1 GCA_937967765.1 uncultured Carnobacterium sp. | reverse complement strand
TCCGATGAAGCAGTTTGAACCGATGACTGTTTTGCCTTTTAAGACAACGCCAGGTTCAATCACAGTGTCCGCACCGATTTGAACAGTTGATTCGATATAAGTCGCTTCTGGGTCGATTAGAGTAACCCCGTTACGCATATGTTCTTCGTTGATACGAAGACGCATATATTTTTCAGCTTTTGAAAGAGCTACACGGTCGTTCACGCCCATGCCTTCGTCAAAATCTTTCATTGGATAAGCAGAAACCACTTCTCCACGTTTCTTCAAGATTTCTAATACGTCTGGTAAGTAGTACTCGCCTTGAGCGTTGTCATTACCAACTTCGTGTAAAGCGCTAAAGAGAGCTACGTTATCGAAGCAGTAAGTACCTGTGTTGATTTCTTTTACTTGTTGTTCTTCAGGAGTGGCATCTTTTTGTTCTACGTTTTTTAGAACAGAACCGTCAGCATCACGAATCACACGACCGTATCCAGTTGGATCTTCGGCAATGGCTGTAAGAATCGTTGCTTTCGCGCCTGTACGTTCATGCTCTTCCATTAAAGCTGAAAGAGTTTCGCTTGTTAATAATGGAGTGTCCCCACAGATGACAATCGTTGTTCCTTCTTTCCCTTTTAGAAGAGATTCTGCTTGTAATACCGCATGCCCTGTTCCTAGTTGTTCTGCTTGAACGGCATAAGAAACACGGTCTCCAAGATGGTTTTGCACCATTTCGGCACCATGCCCAACAATCGCTACGATTTCAGTAGCTCCAGTTTTTTCAACTTGGTCTACAACGTGCTCTACCATTGGTTTGCCGCATACTGGATGCATTACTTTGTAAAGGGAAGATTTCATACGAGTTCCTTTACCCGCAGCTAAAATAATTCCGAATTTTTGTTTCATAATAAGCTCCTTGCTCTTTGAATTTCTACCCTCTAATAGTATAGTACCACGCTGTTTTTTTCAAGAAATCACTGAAACTTGCACATTAAAAAACGCCCTAGCTGAATTGCTAGAGCGTACAGTAGTTCAATTGATTAATATTTAGGAGTCCATCTAAATTCACGAACGGCTTTTTCCATATCTTGTTCCGCTGCGCGTGCTAGACCTTGTTCTTGAGCTTTTTTAGCGACTGCTGTTGCCACTTTTAATGACACTTCTGCCACATATTTGAATGGTGGTAACACTGGTGCGCCTGATTTTGTAATATCCACGATACCACTTAAGGCATGCGCTGCAGCCCCAATCATTTCATCTGTTAAGAGGCTTGCTTCAGAAGCTAACATTCCTAATCCAAGTCCTGGATAGATTAATGCGTTGTTTGCTTGACCGACAACGTAGTCCACACCGTTGTACGCAATATCATCTGAAGGAATCCCTGTCGCAACGAACGCTTTTCCGTTAGACCATTCGATGAGGTCTTTGGCAGTGGCTTCTGCTAATTTAGTAGGGTTTGAAAGTGGGAAAATCACAGGACGTTCTGCGTTTTCGCACATCGCTTCCACCACTTCTTTTGTAAATGTATTTGGTTGAGTTGAAGTTCCCACTAAGATAGTTGGTTTAACAGTTTTAACAACTTCTAATAAATCTGTTAGTTTGTCTGCATTCGCAAAATCACTACGTTTTTTCGCAAACGGACGTTGTTCAGGAGTTAAGTCATCCATATCGTCGAATAACAAGCCTTGTTTGTCGACCATGAAGAAACGTTTATAAGCTTCTTCTTCGCTAAGACCATCAACAACCATTTCACGAAGGACACGAGAAGCAATCCCTGCTCCAGCAGTTCCTCCACCGTAGCATAAGTACACTTGATCAGTTAGCTTTTCACCGGCGATATCCATTGCCGCAAACACCCCACCGAGTGTCACGATTCCTGTTCCTTGGATGTCATCGTTGAAGGTTGGAATTTTCGTTTTGTATTTGTTTAAGATATTAGCCGCGTTTCCACGTCCAAAGTCTTCCCAGTGTAAATATAGTTTAGGGAAAAGACGTTCTGCCGTTTTAACGAATTGGTCAATAAAGTCATAATAGCGGTCACCGCGAACACGTTCATGACGATTTCCTAAATAATTTGGATCCTCTAATAAACTTTGACGGTTTGTTCCAGCATCAATCACTAATGGAAGAACGCTTGCTGGGTCAATTCCAGCTGCTCCTGTATAGACCATTAATTTACCAACAGAAATATCCACACCGTTTGTACCCCAGTCACCGATTCCAAGAATTCCTTCAGCATCCGTCACAACGATTAAACGAATATCACGGTCGCCTGCTGCATTCTTCAAGGTTGCTTCGATATTTTCTGGATGGTTGATGTCTAAGTAAGCCGCATATTGTGGATCCACAAAGAGCTCGCTGTAGTTTTCAATCGTGTCCGCAATCGCTGGATCATAGACGATTGGGTTGAATTCTTCTAAGTGTTGAGAGAATAAATAGTAGAATAATGTACGGTTTGTGTTGAAGATTTCCATTAAGAAAAGACGTTTTTCAAGGTCGTTGGCTTTTTGGTGCATATGCGCATAGGTTTGCGCCGCTTGTTCTTCTAACGTTTGAACGTATGGTGGTAATAACCCTACCAATCCTAATTCTTGACGTTCTTCTTGTGTAAATGCTGTCCCTTTATTTT
>CALCML010000333.1 GCA_937967765.1 uncultured Carnobacterium sp. | reverse complement strand
TGCATGCGCCACTTGTTCAAATTGATAAAGAGCACTTGCAAGATTTCAAAGTGTTGTTTAAAACATTAGCCGAATCAAAAGCAACGGTATGGATTTCAACGCCATCGTTTGCGGAAATGTGCTTAGTAGATCCAAGTTTCAACGAAGAACTACTTCCTGAATTAGAGCAGTTCGTTTTCTGCGGGGAAAAGTTATTCAGTATAACCGTTGAAAAGTTAATGGAACGATTCCCACGTGCGGAAGTGGTGAATACGTATGGACCAACAGAATCAACGGTTATGGTCACGTGGATGCCATTAACAAGGGAATTGTTAGAGAAGTATCCAGATAATTTACCAGTAGGTGTGATTAAGCCTGGAACAACGGTGCTCATTGACGGCCCAGAAAGCGGCGAAATCATTATTTACGGAAATACAGTAGCAAAAGGCTATTATGAAAATCCTGAAATGAATGCGAAACATTTCTTTGAAGTGGATGGTGAGCGTGCGTATCGTACTGGAGACGTGGGACATTTCGAAGGAGATTTGTTATTCTGTGAAGGACGAATCGATTTCCAAATTAAATTACATGGTCATCGTATCGAGTTGGAAGATATCGACAATAACTTGTTGAAGAATCCGAAAATTCGTCAGGCCGCAACGGTTCCTTCGATGGCAGATGGGAAAGTAAAATCTATTACCTCGTTTGTCGTATATAACGAACCAATTGAAAAACGTTTTGAAACCGTAAAGCTTGTGAAAAAAGAATTGGCGCAACATGTGCCGGAATATATGATTCCAAAGAAAATCGTCTTCTTAGACGAAATGCCGTTGAACAATAACGGTAAAATTGATAAAAAACAATTAAAGGAGCTTGTGTAGTCGATGCATTATTTTGAAGGTCTCTCTTTCTTTGTGACGCTAGGACTTGTATTGATCGTAGCGTTCATACTAAATGTCTTTCAAAAATCTACGTATTATCTATCATTACTATTCTCGTTAGTGATGGTCTATTTCGTGTTTATCAAAACGCCAGACCAACTATTTGCACTATTGGGATATGTAGTGTTAGGGTACATTTTGATGCAGCTGACCTCTAAGCTGAAAGAACGCAAGAAGACAATGCCAATCATGGTGTTGTTAGCAGGTTTGCCTTTAATTGTGGTGAAACTATTACCAGTATTTAAAGTGAATGGATTTGGATTTTTAGGAATTTCTTATATGACTTTCAAATTAGTCCAAATCATTATCGAGATGTATGACGGGTTGATTGAAAAGCCGATGTCTGTTCTCGACTATACGCATTTCTTGCTATTCTTCCCGGCTCTTAGTTCTGGGCCGATTGACCGAAGCAGACGCTTTATGGACGATTGGCACAAACAAAGAAGCCGAGAGGAGTATTTAGAACTTGCAGGTACTGGTATTTTTAGGTTAGTTTTAGGTTTATTCTATAAATTGGTATTATCCGGAATGGTCTTTCAACATATGAACGGGCCAGTGGGGAAAGACGTGACCTATCTTATCACGTATATGTATCTATACACCGCGTACTTGTTCTTTGATTTTGCTGGATACAGTCTAATGGCGGTAGGGGCAAGTAATATTCTAGGTGTTGAAACGCCGATGAACTTTAACTTCCCATTTATCAGTATCGACATTAAAGACTTCTGGAACAGATGGCATATTACGCTATCGACATGGCTGCGTGACTTTGTATTCTCGCGAATTGTCATGCGATTCATGCGTAAGAAAGTGTTCAAGAAGAGACTGACGACGGCGATGGTTGCCTATATGATTAATATGACCTTCATGGGACTTTGGCATGGGGTTACACCGGAGTACATCATCTACGGTATGTATCACGGGGTGCTGATGGCGTCGTTTGAATGGTATCAAAAGAAATCGAAGTTTTATAAGAAAAATAAGAATAAGACATGGTACAAAATCACAAGTTGGTTCATCACGATGCATTTAGTGATGTTTGGATTCTTGATTTTTTCAGGAAAACCATTATCATGGATAAGTAAATTAATTTCAATGCAATAGGAGGGATTTCCATGGAAGAAAGAATTTTAGAAATTTTAGAAGAAATTTGCGAAGATGAAGTAGTATACGAAGATAAAGACATCAACTTAAAAGAAGAAGGGTTAATGGATTCATTAGCATTCGTTGAACTTCTTGTTCGTTTAGAAGAGTTCGGTATCGAAGTGGCTCCAACGGAAGTTACTTATGAAGAAATCGATACTCCAAATAAAATTATTAAATATGTTGCAGATCGTGTAGCTTAAGTTGAAATAGTAAAAGGCGCTTCCTGAGGTAGGAGGCGCCTTTTTGTGTGCTTAAAATTTAATATCTAATAGTTCGTTCACTTCGGTATAAGCGGATTGAATTCTCTCAAGTGTTTCTTTATCTACGGTATGTTCTAGAGGTCCGCCTGGGATATAGTTTTCAGCAAGAAAGACTTGATAATCATAGGCAGGACCGCCCATAAAGCTACGATCAATTTCGGTACGTGAAACCCATGTTGGATGAGCTTTAACGCTTGTAAGAGTCGTCTTTCCATTTTCTTTTTCAATCGTGATATCCATAATAACGCCACGTTCTGTCCAAATTTTATCTAATGTTTCA
>CALCML010000332.1 GCA_937967765.1 uncultured Carnobacterium sp. | reverse complement strand
TTACCGAAAATCATTTTTAAGTTTTTCTTCTCGAATTTTAATCCGCTCATACGAATTAAACCGTAAGAGTATAAGAATACACGGTAAGCTAGGTTAAAGATGTTCGCATATAAAGTACCAGTCGCTCCTAATAAACCGTTAATGATTGGAATACCGAAGAAAGTTGTTGAACCGAATGTTGTTAATACTGATAAAGTAGTTTTACGGTCACCTTTCTCCTTAATAAAGAATAATTCTCCTAAAAGAATTAAAATAACATAAGCGATAAAGCCGAAGATAAATACGTTTAGTCCAGTTGTGAATGTTTTGTCGTTAATGTCAACCATGAAGGCTTTGAACGCTAACGCAGGTAGCGCAACTGAAAGTAAAACGTTAGATAAAACTTTACCACTGTTTGCATCAACAATGTTTTTCTTGCGGATGAAATAACCCACTAAGATAATTGAAATTGTTGAGAAGATAGCAGACACGAATGCTGGTGCTGTTAAAATCTTAACGATATTTTCCATTGGATAGATATCCCCTTTTCTTTTAATTTATTTTGTGCATTTAAAATGCCATAAGATATGATACCACATTCTTTAAGAAATGTTTAACAATATCCTCTATTTTCAAAAAGTTTCATTTTGATTTTCATCAATCAAAAATGCTTGGAAAACATTATTTCCAAGGAACTTGCCTTGATGTGTGAGAACATATCCATCAGAAGTAGTTGTAAGTAACTCTTCTTCAAGTAGCTCTTGGATGACTTCCCCATAGATTTCGTCCATAGAATTTCCAAACCTTTCCATGAATTCCTTCTTTGAAACACCTGAAAACTTTCTTAAACCTAAGAACATAAACTCCTCAATCAGTTGTTTTTTTGTTAACAAAGTCTCTGAAAAAATAGGCAATTTTTCATCTCTTAACGGAGTCAGATAATGTTGAATAGGTCCATTATTTTGGTAACGAACTCCATTCACATACCCATGAGCACCCGCACCAAAAGCAAAGTACTCATCCGCCTGCCAGTAATGGAGATTATGTCTTGATTCATACCCAAGAAGTGCATAATTACTAATCTCATAATGCTGACGACCGAAATCCTCCATCGTCTTCATCGCTAGTTCAAACATATCAGCCTCTTCATCCTGACTCGGCAAAGGAAGTTTCCCTTGTCTCATCAAATTATAGAAAACCGTCTTCTGTTCCAAAATAAGCGAGTAAATGGAATAATGAGGCAGGTCTAGGGCCATTGCCATTTTTAAACTCTCTTCAAAATCTAAAATCGTCTGTTTTGGAAGTCTAAAAATCAAGTCGATACTCAAATTCTCAAATCCGACGTGTCTTGCATTTTCAATCGTACGAATTGCCGTTTCTTTTGTATGCTTACGACCAATCGCTTTCAATAAATCATTATTAAAGGTTTGGACTCCCATACTGAGACGGTTCACGCCGCCTTCCTTCATCACAGAGAGTAGTTCAGGTTTGCCGTCATCTGGGTTTAACTCCATTGTAAACTCTGCCCCTTTTTGAAGCGGTAAATGTTGATGGATTCCATCCAATAATCGCTCCATTTGTTGCGGAGTTAATGAAGACGGTGTCCCACCACCCACATATAATGTTTCCAGTGGTGCAATTTTATATTTCTGCCCCGTCAATTCCATTTCCTTGATAAGTAATTCAATATACTCATCGACTGGTTGTCCTTCAATAAAGACTTTATTAAAATCGCAGTAGTAACAAATATGCGAACAAAAAGGGATATGAATATATGCAGCTTTTGGTGACATTATTCATCTCCCTCCTTTCTAAAAAATGGCTCCCTCTTGAACCTTAATATCTTCATCATGTAAATAATCACGGATTGTCTCAATCGCAATCTGTAAAGCTTTTGTGCTCTCCTCAAGCGGTAGAGACGGTTTGTCCGTCGTTTGCTCTGGAATAAACGGAATATGCATAAATCCTGCTTTAAATGGCTTATCAGCCTTTGTCGCAGCAAATAACGCTTGGTACATAATGTGGTTACATACGAATGTCCCAGCAGTATTTGAAACTTCCGCTGGAATTCCCAGCTCACGAATCGCATTTACAATTCGTTTAATCGGTAAAGTTGTAAAGTATGCGGCTTCACCATCAAGTTGAATTGCTTCATCAATCGGTTGTTGGCTGACATTATCAGGAATTCTCGCATCATCGACATTAATCGCAATACGTTCCATTGTAATACCACATCGTCCCCCTGCTTGCCCTACGCTTAATACAGCGTCTGGTTTCACATCATTAATGACTTCATTTAAGCGGCTAGCTGATTCTTTAAACACAGTCGGTAGTTCTAACCGGATGAGTTCTACTCCTTCGATTTCAGGAAGAGCCTTTACACATTCAATTGATGGATTAATCGTTTCCCCTCCAAAAGGGTCAAATCCTGTCACAATAATTCTCATAACATCCCTCTATTTCGGTTTATTATTTCTTAACGCTTCAACCTTTAATGGATCTGGTGTAATATACGTGTTTTGCTGACCTTCGTAGACTACAAAACCTGGTTTAGCTCCATTTGGTTTACGAATTTTCGATACTTGAACATAATCCACGGGAACTGTCCCAGAAAGACGATATTTCGAGTAGTATGCCGCAAGCATCGCGCCTTCACCAATCGTTTCTTCCGCTGGATCACTAGATTCGATAATGACATGAGAACCTGGAATATTTTGCGCATGAAGCCATAGGTATTCCTTTTTCGCTTGTCGAAGCGTTAATTGGTCGTTTTGTAAGTTATTTCGTCCAACTAAAATACGAGTTCCATCTGTTGCGTAGAACACATGCGGTTTTGCACTACCTTGTTTCTTAATGCCTTTTTTCAGAGCAGAACGCTTCAAGTATCCACTAGCCACAAGCTCTTCACGAATGGCTTCTAAGTTGAATACATCTGCCTCTTCAATTTGGTAAATAACACTTTCTAAGTATTCCATCTCGTTTTTAGTGGCTTCTTGTTGCTCATGAATATGCGTTACCGCATTTCTTAGTTTTTGATACTTTTTAAAATACGCTTGCGCATTTTGGGAAGCCGTTAATAATGGATTTAATGGAATCGTCACTTCTTCATAGTCTTGATAGAAGTTTTGAACCGTTACACTACTTGCACCTTTTTCAATTTGGTGTTGGTATGTGTTAATCAAGTCTCCATACACGCGATAATGATCAGCATCTTCAGTTCGTGCTAAGTCTTCATCGAGTTTTACCATTTTCTCACGGTTCTTACGAAGTTCAGATTTCAACATTTGTAATAGATGCCCTGCTAATTGTTGAATCTTCTCCTCTTGAATCTTCTGTACATAATATGCACTTAACAATTCAGAAAGACTCTCAAAGCTTTGGGATACACCAGTTTTACTCAAATACGGAAACGGTAAAAAGTAAGTCTTCCCATCTTCTGTCTTTGTAAGTGTAGGCTGAATCGATGTATTTCCTTCTTCAAGATAGTGATGTAAGGCTTCCGCTAAACTTTGGCCCTCTCTTTCACTACGTTCAACAATTTCGTGAGCTGACTGTTTACTAATCCCTTGAAAGACATTCATCAATGTTCTTTCTCCTGGTTCCCCAATAAATGGATGAAGTAAACTATCTAGTTCGAATAATGAATAATCAAAAGGATTTTTCTTTTGAGTTTGAGGAGGCATCACATAGCTTGCACCAGGTTGTAAGGTACGGTAACTGTTTTGGCCAAGAGAGACCCGTTTTACACAATCGATAATCGTGTTATCTTCTTGATTCACTAAGAACAAATTACTATGACGTCCCATCATCTCAATCGTGAAACGATAGCCCGCCTTATCCCCAAGTTCATCACGTGTGGAAACATCCAACTGTAAAATACGGTCGTTTTCCACTTGAGTGAATGATTGAATAATAGACCCTTCTAAATACTTACGAAGAATCATACAAAAGTTAGGAGCAACTTCTGGATTCTCTGGTTTCTCAGAAATAAATTGTACACGAGCCATCATTGGGTGTGCCGAACACACAAGTAAGTAGTTCTTACGGTTAGCACGAATGGTGAATTGTACATCGTATGGTAATGGCTGATGAATCTTTGTAATCCGTCCTCCCACTAATTGAGGCGCCACTTCGTCCATCATCCATTTGGTGAAAATACCATCAAATGTCATGAACTCACTCCTTTCCTTTTCTTGTTAAAAATTATAGCGCTGCTAATCGAGCGATTTCGATAATCACTTGTGTTGCTTTTTCCATTGATTCCACAGCAACATATTCATAGCGTCCATGCATGTTTTCGCCACCTGCAAAGATGTTTGGAGTTGGTAATCCCATGAATGAAATCTTAGAACCATCTGTACCACCACGAATTGGTTTAATAATTGGAACGATATCTAGGTTTTCTAACGCTTGTTTTGCCACATCCACACAACGGAAATCTTTTTCGATGATTTCAGCCATGTTGTAGTATTCGTCATGTAGATCAACAGTAATACGGTCAGTATCTAATTCCTTATTCATACGAGAAGCGATACGAAGCATCATGTCCTTTTTCGCATTGAATAATTCACGGCTGTGGTCACGTAAGATGTACACTAATTTCGCTTCTTCCACAACACCTTCTGCAGCTACTAAGTGATAGAATCCTTCACGTCCTGTTGTATGTTCAGGAACTTCGAATTCTGGAAGTGCGTTTTGGAACTTACGTGCTAATTCAAGTGCGCTTACCATCGTATCTTTAGCTGTACCAGGGTGAACATTTTTTCCTTGAATACGAACTGTGGCACGACAAGCGTTGAAGCTTTCGTATTCTAATTCACCAACGGGTCCACCATCCATTGTATAAGCAAAATCACATGCAAATTGCTCTACGTCGAATAAATCAGCGCCACGTCCGATTTCTTCGTCTGGACCAAAGGCTACGCGGATTTTACCATGCTTGATTTCAGGATGTTGTAATAAGTAAGCACCTGCTGTCACGATTTCAGTCACACCAGATTTGTCATCAGCACCTAATAAAGTTTTCCCGTTTGTTGTGATTAATGTTTGTCCAGCATAGTTTTTTAAGTTTGGGAAGTCTTTAGGGTCTAGTACGAATTTTCCTTCTTCGTCTAAGACAATCGCTTCTCCATTATAGT
>CALCML010000331.1 GCA_937967765.1 uncultured Carnobacterium sp. | reverse complement strand
GTTTTCCCCGTTCGATTCTTTTCTTAAGTAAGCTGTAATCCCTTCGTTTTTAGCATACAGTTGCAAGGCAGACGCAGCCTCTTGTTCATCGACTTTGGATAAACTTTCCACTAACACATCTGCTTTTTGGCTTAATTCTTGCTGACGTTCCTGCAAGTAAAAGTGCGGAAAGGCAAAGTATAAAAACAGATGCGCGATGGCGACTAGCGTACCTAGAATGCTCAATGTATAAATAAAAATCTTAGGAAACAGTTTTAATTTTCTCATCTTAACTCCAACTTGTATCCGACATTTTTAACGGTCACGATACAATCCAACAATAATTTTTTTCGCAATTGCTTGATATAAACATCCACAACTCGGTCAAACGGTGGATCTTCATGCTCTGCCCACACGTGATCTAATATTTGAGCGCGACTCAATACTTGTCCGTGATGTTCTACGAGTAGTTTCAAAATTGCCAGTTCCTTTGCGGTCACTTCCACGATTTGGCCATTTACCCTAGCTTCAAAACTAGTGAAATTCACACTCGTAGACTCATAGTTCCATACATCCATTTCTCCGTAGTGACGCTTCAATACGGCTTCAATCTGCTTATGCAAAACGACAAGGGAAAAAGGTTTTTGAATAAATCCATCGACGAGTAGCTCGAACGTTCTCACTTGTGTCTCTTCATCATGAAGGGCCGTTAGCATCAGAATAGGAACTTTACTTGTTTTTCGTACCTCTTCTAACACTTCAAAGCCGTTTTTTCGAGGCATCATAATATCGAGCAAGATTAAATCAATCGACTCTTTTTCAAATACTTCAAGCGCCTCTACTCCATCTTCTGCGGTAAACACATGGAATCCTTGCTCTGTTAAATATTCACGAACACCTTCGCGAATCGCTCCTTCGTCTTCAACGACTAATAAATTCAAAACCATCACCTCTTTTTCGCTATTATATCAATCAATTGGTCTTGCGACTAGACCCTTGCATTTTTATTCCGTATCTTGCAATAAACTCTTCGGAGATTTTTGTAAAATAAACGCACTTCCTAAGAGAACTGCAATGACAATGACTACAAGCCCCAGACCAACAACCGTTGCTTTATCCATATTAGATACTGTCACCGATAATTCTGTCAATGTCTTATTGAAGCCGTCCACTGCTGCTCCTCCACCAAGGTTGGCCGATTTCGCTTCATTCGCAAGCTGCGTACCAAGGCTACTATTCACTTGCCCTAAAATAAGTTTTCCAACCCATTCGCTGACAGGTCCACCTGCAAGAATTGCAGCGATAAAGCTGGCGATGCTGACCATTCCTACTTCGCACAGCATTTGCGCGATAATCGTTTTGTTCGTCATTCCAAGCGCCAGACGAACACCAATTTCTCGGCGGCGGCTGTTTGTCCATAAGAAGAGGACGAGCACTAAAATAATCGCAGAGAAGATTAGGCTTCCAAGGAATAATTTGTCTGTTAAGCCATATACTAAGTTGATTGATTTTTGTAGTGTTGGGTAGTTTTGGCTACTCTTAATGAGCGTATATGCCTTCCAGTTAATTCCTAATTTCTTCGCTTGTTCCATCACCTTATCGATGTCATATTGACCACCGACAAGGAAAGTAGCATCTAGGTAAATAGCATCCGCATCTGTATAGCCATACATTAAGGCACTTGTCTTTAAGTCTGTTAAAATCGTATTTTCATATAATTCTTGAGGCGCTGTGACTCCACCTTTATTTTTTCCGCCGAACAATCCAACAATCGTCACTTCGGTTTGATTATTAGCTTGCTTCTCGTTATCCGCATCATAGATGTTTGATTTTAACTTGAACTTATCACCGATTTTTAAATTATTTTTCTTAGCAAAGTCTTCGTGTACTAACGCCACATTTGTATCGTCATCTTTAATATGGCGCCCTTGGGTTAGCGTGAAGGTTTGTGCTGCGAATCGTTCATCCATGCTCGAATCATTAATTCCTGTTACTTGAGCGGCTTTTCCGAAACGTTTCTGACGAGTGGCGTCAAGACGAACTCCTTTTGCTGGAATCAACTCTTGATCCACAAGGTCAGCTACGACTTCCATTCGCTTCACTGCCTTTTGAACGCCTTCGATTCCTTCAATCGCTTGAATATCTTTTCCTTTCAAGTTCCCGCCCCCACGAGCAGTTCCTTGATTATGTCTGCGGTCGATTTGCATCGAGAACGAAGAATTAATCGACTTAAACGTTTCTTTTGCAGCAGTATCCGTTGCGTGTTTTACGGCTAAGCTACTAAGAGCCACTGTTGCCATACTGAATAAAATAAAGAAAATAATTAAGGTTTTAAACTTTTTTCTTGAGACATATGCCCAAGCATTTTGTAGGATATTCATCTATTTTCCCCCTCTTGCTTTCTTTAGTTTTCCATCTTCTAATTCCAACACTTCATCACTCGCAGTCGCTACTTGCGGGCTGTGAGTCACTACGATGACGCATTTTCCACTTTCATGTGCTGCCATTTTTAAGATATCGATAATCTCTGCTGCGGTTCCCTCATCAAGGTTTCCGGTTGGTTCATCCGCTAAAATAATTGGCGCCTTTGAAACAAGCGCTCTCGCAATCGCAACCCGTTGTTGTTGCCCACCTGATAGCTTCAATACATTACGATGAATTAATTCTTCCTCTAATCCTAATTTCAATAGAATATCTTTGGTTGCTTTTCCATTTACGAGTCTTACATTTTCAAGCGGTGTTAAATAATCGATTAAATTATAGTTTTGGAACACTAAGCAAATATGATCACGGCGGTGTTCACTGTATGACCCTTGTGCAATATCTTGCCCATTGAAACAAACTTTTCCTTTCGTTGGACTATCTAATCCTGCTAATAGCGATAAGAAAGTCGATTTCCCTGCTCCTGATTTTCCAACGACTGCATAGAATTTTCCTTCTTCAAAAGTGGCATTCAAATCATTCAACACATATTTTTGTGAATCCTCATATCGATAATAAATAGTTTCTAATGATAATACTGACATAAAAACACTCCTTAGTTCATTTGACTTAAAATTTTCTTCGGTTTCTTCATTAAGATGACTGCCGTACTAAATAGAACGGCCAATGCAATAATGATTAGTACGACTCCAACAGTTAGCAGTCCTTGCATCAGACTGAACTCCGGCAAGCTCGATTCAAATAATGATTTCACTTGAGGGGGAATCTCATCCGAGGTTAAGAGCCCCGTGTAAAATTGCTTGGCTACAAAGCTTCCCAACATAAGAGCGAAAACCGCGCTCGTTGCCGCAACCGTGTAGAGTTCTAATAAGATTTGCGCGATAATTTCTTTTCTTGAAATTCCGACCGACATCAAAATTCCAAACTCATGAATTCTTTCTCTTAATGTAAATAATAAAATTAAAAATAAAACAATTACTGCTAATACAAATACAGAGCTCGTCAACAATGTCATGAGCGATTTAAAGTTTTGGATAGGCGAGGCTACCTGCTCAAATACTTGTTCATTTTTAGAAAGTTGCATGCTATCCCACTTGAGAGGAAGTTCTTTGACTTTGGCGATCACTTCATCTAGTTTTGATGGATCTTTCACCGTAAAAATCGCACGGTGAACGATTGCGTTCGCTTCATCTTTCCCAATTAACTTTTGACTCGTTTTATAATCCATATAGATACGATTTTCTGTTAAGTCACTCGTCAACCCTGTCGATTGCTCCGATAACTTTCCGTTAAAAATCCCAACGATTTCCACCGTTACTTCTTTACTGCTTGCAGTAGCGTCCCCGTTTTGGAAGTTCTTCAATTTAATCTTGCTTCCAACTGTCCAATTGTTTTCTTTTGCAAGCTCTTCATGTACGAGAACTTTTCCAGAATCGTCTTTTGTTAACGCACGTCCTTCTTTAAGACTTAGCGCACCACTAGCAAAGTTTAACTCCTGACTACTTGAAGTGACGCCGTGATAACTCACGAGCTCCCCCATTTTCCCTTGGTCTAGTTGGACCGCTTGTTCTCTCTCAACAGCCTTTGCGTCTTCGAGTTGACCGATGCCGTCCATTTCATACTGAGCATCCTTTACTCCCTCAACTTGTTCCACTTGAGACATCTTCTTTTGTTCGATGTTCCCATCTTGCAAGAGAGACTCAATTTGAAACCCTGAATTCGATAAATCCAAAAGTTTTGCTTGAACCTTTCCCGTACTTTCTTGCATCGAGAGTACCGCCAAGACAGCTGCTGTAATTAGCATCATGATGAAAAATAATATTCCTGTACGAATCTTCTTGCGAACCAGATACGCACCTGCTCTCTTTTTCCAATCCATGTGCTCTCCCACTTCCTTTCCTATACTGTACTATTAGTTTGCACTTCCAATATGAAACGAATATGAAACGAATTTCTTTTTTGAAAAATTTCATTACCATATATGGTAATGAAATATTTTTTGCATGCAAAAAAGGCTGGACAATTTGTCCAGCCTTTCTCTTTAATATCTTTCTTTCATTGCACGATCGATTTCGCGTTTCATATCCTTTTGCTTTAAGGCATCACGTTTATCGTAATTTTTCTTCCCTTTCGCAACTCCGATTAACAACTTCGCAACGCCATTTTTAATGTAGACCTTCAGCGGCACTACTGTATTTCCGGCTTGCTTTACTTGCTCCAGTAAATAGTTGATTTGCTTTTTATGAAGCAATAATTTTCTCGTTCTTAATGGGTCATGATTGAACAGTGTCCCTTGTTCAAACGGGCTAATATGGACACCTACAAGAAAAGCTTCTCCTTGCTTCAAGCTCACATATCCATCTTTTAAATTGATACGCGCTTGACGAACCGATTTGATTTCTGTTCCGGTTAAGACCATCCCAGCTTCAATCGTTTCAAGAATGGTATAGTCATGACTTGCTTTTCGATTTTGTGCGAGCACTTTATCGTTCGTTCCTTTAGGCATTCACGAACCTCCTAGCGTCTTTTCTTTTTCGTTTTAATCGCTTTTTTAAAGCGTTGACGTCCTTTTGATTTTTTGCCTTTCTTAGAAGACTTTTCATCAAAGCGTTCGCCTTTTCTTGGTCGTTCAGTTTTGGCCAATTTTGCGTCTTCTACGAGTAGGAAATCGACTTCTCTAGCTTCCACATCTACTTTCACACATTTCACACGAACTCGGTCCCCAATACGGTAACTTACGCCCGTACGTTCCCCAAGTAAAATCATGTGGCTTTCAATAAAGTTAAAGTAGTCTTGTTTCAAGTGAGAAATATGAATTAATCCTTCTACGGTATTGGCTAACTCGACAAACATCCCGAATTTTGTCACTGAGCTTACGATTCCATCGAATTCCTCGCCAACCTTATCTTGCATATATTCGGCTTTCTTCAATGCATTCACATCGCGTTCTGCCTGTACTGCAAGTCGCTCCATACGAGACGATTGGTCTGCAATTTGTTGCAATTTATCTTCTAGAAGTGTTTCTTCTTTCTTCGATAAATGACCTGGACGTTTTCCGTAATGACGAATCATACGATGAACGATTAAGTCTGGATAACGACGAATTGGCGAAGTGAAGTGCGTATAGTCTTCGGCTGCCAGTCCATAGTGTCCTGTTGGCGTGATATCGTATTTAGCTTGTTTCATCGAACGAAGCATCATCGTCGATACCACTGCTTCATACGGCTCACCGCGTACTTCATTCAAGGCTTTTTGTAATTTCTTCGGTGTAATCGAATCGTTCTTCCCTTTAATCGTAATTCCAAATGCAGTAATAAACTCTAAGAAACGTTGGAGTTTTTCGCTATCTGGATTTTCGTGGATACGGTAGATGAATGGCACCTTCAATTGTTCATAATGACGCGCCACTGTTTCATTAGCCGCAAGCATAAAGGACTCAATGAGTCGCTCTGCTACACCGCGTTCACGTAGTACGATTTCTGTTGGCGCTCCTTTTTCATCCACAAGAATTTTTGCTTCTTGTGTATCAAAGTCAATCGCTCCACGTTCCATACGTCTACGTTCTAGAATCGTATGCAATTCTTTCATGTTCCAAAGCATTTCTTCAATCTCTGGAGTGATTTTTTCAGAAGCTTCATTCGTATTGAATAATACATTCACTTCATCATAAGTTAATCGCTCGTTCGATTGAATCACACTTGGGAAAATCTCGTGCTGGTAAATCGTTCCGCTACGGTCAATTTCCATGCGAGCTGTTAAGGTTAAACGTTCCTCATATGGATGCAGCGAGCAGATTCCGTTTGATAATCGTTGCGGTAACATTGGAACCACACGGTCTGTTAAATACACACTCGTTCCACGTTCAAATGCTTCCTTATCCATTTCTGAATTTTCCGTTACATAATAAGAAACGTCGGCGATGGATACCGTTAATACAAAGGTTCCATCTTCGCGTTTAACTAGAGCGACCGCATCATCTAAGTCTTTGGCGTCTGCCCCGTCAATCGTCACGGTTAATTCTTGGCGTAAATCCACACGCCCTTCAAGTTCTTCCGGTGAGATCACTTCACTCACACGGTTAGCTTCCTCTAATACTGACTCTGGGAATACTGTTGGGATTTTTAATTGATGTAAAATCATTAAAATATCCATACCGACAGCGTCTTTATAGCCGATTTCTTTAACGATATGCGCCTTCAAGACGAGTTCGTGACGCTCTGTTTCATAACTGTCAACTTCGGCAATCACGACGGTTCCGTCAACTGGGTTTAATCCCTTTCTAGTCACATAACATTTCGTTTTCTTTAATTTAGAATCTTTTAACGCAATTTCACCACAATAGCCTGTTTGCATCATAATCTTCGATGGGTAACGTGTATAAATCCCCACCACTTGCTTCACAGCGCGTTCTAAGATTTTTACAATCGTTCCGCTTGCGGCTTTATCGTTATAAGGATTTTCTTCTTGAACGATACGAATCGCAACTGTGTCTCCATCCATAGCGCCATGGACATCCGTTCTTGGGATAAAAATATCTGGTTTGCCTTCTTCAACTGTTACAAAACCAAATCCTTTATCGTTTAATCGGAATGTTCCTTCTAACGTACGATTTTTTTGATTGAATCCAAATTTACCTTGTCGTGTTAATACAATTTTTCCAGAATCTTCGAGGTCAGCTAATTGTTTCACTAAAATCTTAAAGTCCTTTGAAGCAGTAAATCCGAAATACTCACTAATTTCTTGAACAAAAAAACTTTCGGATTCATGTTCCATAAAGAAAGCCATTAAGATTTCTTCTAATGATTGTCTCATTTCTTTACCTCCATTCTTGTTGATTTAGAAAAGAGAGAACAGTCTCTTGGAATTCCTTTCTAACAGGACTAACCGTAATCACGTGCCCTGCTTCTTCATACCAATGTAACTCCACTTGTGCGTTAATGAGACCCTCTTTTAATTCAAGAGAAGACTCTGGATTGACAAGTGTATCTTGTTCCCCTTGTGCAATATAAAAACTTCCTGTTACTTCGTCTAAATGTGAAGCAACATCACTTGAAAATGATTGAATGTGTGCTAATTGTTTCTGTGCTTTTTCCTTCATTTCAGCTTCATCAAATGGTCGTCCTACATTTCTATAAGACGCCTTCGCATACATCATAAAACTTTGCAGTAATCCTGGCAACTGAGGATTCCCAGAAGATACCGGCGAACAAAAAGTCCCTGCATATTCCACTAGATGTTCGGTTGCTAATTTTGTCGCCATAATACCACCCATTGATAACCCGAATGCAGCCACCGTGTGAAATCCTTCTCCTCGAACAAAGTCGACAGCACGTTTGGCATCTTCATACCAAGCTTCAGGAGAACTTGCCAAGATATCTGCCACATCTGGAGTTCCATGGCCAGAAAATACTGGAACATAGACTGCATAATCATGACGATGTAAAAACTGCGCAAGCATTCTCACATCGGCAGGCGTTCCTGTATAAGCATGAAATAAAATCACCGCTCTTGTATTGCTTTCTTTTCTTAACCATAGTGCTTCCATAATATTACTCCTCTAATCTGACAAATAAAAAAGTACAATTGGTTGGATGTCCGAACAATTGTACTTAAATTTATTATTTTGATGAAATGTATGCTAATGCAAATGCTAATAACATGAAGATTGTTCCTAAAACAACTGTTACGCGAATTAAGAATGCCTCAAAACCACGTGCCTTTTGTTTACCGAATAATTGCTCTGCTCCACCTGTTAAATTCGCAGCATTTGTTTTTGAAGGTTGCATTGCAACAACAATAATTAATAATACGCATACCACAACCATCAGTGATAAAATTAAACTGTACAAAGGATCCCCTCCTTAACTAAAATTCTTTTCAATTTTAACATAAAAACTACGATAATTCTACTCTTTCACGCAAAATGCTTTCAATTCTAACTACAATTAAAATCCTTCGAAACATGGTATAATAGAAAAAGACAAAATGAATGGAGTGACGGAATGAAAGGTTTTGTATTTTTTGATTTGGATGGGACGCTTTTAAACGGTGAATCCAAAGTCGATAAGGCTACCGCAGAGGCTATTCAAACATTAAAGGACAATGGGTATGAACCCTTTATCGCAACAGGACGTTCTCCTGCTGAAACGCGCGATATTATGGAGAGTGCCAATATCCACTCTGGAATTTTTATGAATGGTCAAGTCGTTCTTTATCAAGGAGAGCGTGTTTATTCTTCAGAAATTCCAACTGAAACGGTAGAAAGATTCCATCAAATGGTAAAAGAAGATGGATATGGGTTAACGGCCTATAACGACAAAGAATTTTACTTAGTAGAATCCTCCTCAGGTGCTAAAGATGCATATGGATTTATTCATACTAATCCTCCTGCATTGAAAGAAGATTTTTATAAAGAAAATCCAATTAACATGATGCTCTTTATCTCTCTTCCACCTGCTGAAGAAAAATATAAAGTTGCTTTCCCTAATCTTGATTTTCTACGAAATACACCATACTCAGTCGATGTGATTTCAAAAGGAAATTCAAAAGCAGAAGGAATCAAACGCTTCTTAGAGCACTTAAACCAAGAAGATGCTGAAACTTACGCATTCGGAGACGGTCCAAACGATATCGAGATGCTTCAAGCAGTAACACATCCTGTGGCAATGGGAAACGCCCTTCCTGTACTTAAAGAAATTGCAGAATTTATTTCAACGAACAATACAGATAACGGCATTGTTAATGGATTAAAACACTACGGCCTTATTTAAGAAAGAAGGAAAACGAATGTCAATTTATGAAATCGAAGTCCCAACAGTAAATGGAGAAGTAACTACTCTAGAAGACTATAAAGGACAATTATTACTGATCGTGAATACGGCCAGCGGTTGCGGTCTAGCTCCTCAATTTGAAGGGTTAGAAAAACTCTATTTAGAGTTCAAGGACAAAGGATTCACAGTTCTTGGATTTCCTTGTAACCAATTCGCAGGACAAGAGCCACTCACAGCTGAACAAGCAGTCGCTCACTGCCAATTAACGTACAATACGACTTTTCCAATGTTTGGCAAGGTAAAAGTTAATGGGCCTGAAACACATCCATTATTTGAGTTATTAAAGAAAGAAACTGCTGGTCTTTTCGGTGAAAAGGTTAAATGGAACTTTACAAAATTCCTCGTAGCAAAAGATGGAACGATTTTAAAACGTTTCGCCCCTACTACAACGCCTGAACAAATTCGAGACGAAATCGCAAGTCTTCTTTCATAAAACAATCTGTGATAAAATAAAAAGAAAACAGTTAGGAGAAATCACCATGGAAGTCAATGAAATTTTACGTATTTTAGAAGAAATGAATGTAGCTGTTATTGCGACTGCTGATGAGAACAACCAACCTCATGCACGTCATATCCATATTGGTGTTGCAAACGAAAAAGGCGTGTTCTTTATGACTAGTCCAAAAACAAATTTCTACAAACAACTACAAAATAACCAAAAAGTTGCTATTACTGCTATGAAGAGCGAAGATTACTTAATCCAAGTGATTCGTATCGAAGGTGTTGTTAAAGAAATTGGTCGTGAACGTCTTGAAGAAGTTCTTAAAGATAACCCATTCGTAAAAGATGTTTACCCTAACGAAGAAGACATTGCTGGCGTACAAGTATTCCACTTATATGACGGTAAAGGATTCTACCATAGCCTAACACAAGGCCACAAATACGTGTTTGATATTCACGAATAAAAATAGAAAGAGGATTTTATGAAAAAACTTTTATTGGCTCTTGCAGCTCTTTTTGTTGTTGGCTTAGCGACATTTTATTTATTACCATCAAGCAGCAAACCTGCTGATGCAAACGTCGTATTCCAAGACGCTAGCGGAAAGAAATTAACAGAAAAAGACTTTACTGGAAAACCAACCGTCTATTATGCATGGGCAAGTTGGTGTCCAGATTGCCAACAAGAGCTCCCAATTTTAAATACATTAAAAGAAAAATATGCAGACAAAGTTGAATTTGTTGGTGTAGCGATGATCAGTCAGAAAGAACCGATTGAGAACGGAAAGAAATACTTGAAAGAGCATTCTCTATCCCTCAACTATTACTCTGACGTTGATTCAAGCTTCCAAAAATATCACGAGATTACAGAAATTCCAACCCTAATCTTTGTCGATAAAGATGGAAAGATTGTTAAAAAAACAGCCGGTGTTCTGACTCAAGAAGAACTCGAAACTTACATCAAAGAAATCTTATAAAATCAAAAAAAAACACTAGCAGAATTCTCTACTAGTGTTTTTCGTTCTAACAATAAAAGAGAGGATGAAAACATCCTCTCTTATTTATTTTCTTCTATGTTTAGAAACACCAATACGGTTGATTGCCTTGCTTAAAGCGATTTTCGCACGTTCAACATCACTCTTCGAACGAGATTCGTCACTAAGTACTTTTTCCGCTTTATCTTTGGCTTGTTCTGCACGAGTCACGTCAATGTCTCTTGCACGCTCAGCCACGTTGGCAATAATCGTTACGACATTATCCCGCACTTCCATTACTCCACCACCGATTGCAATATAATCAGTTGGTGAATCCTCTAAGAATCGTTTCACTCGAAGTGCCCCGATTTTTAAAGGAAGCATGATTGGAGCATGATGCGGTAGTATGGTGATTCCGCCATCGACTGCATCGGCACTCACAGAATAGGAACGATGGTTATACACTTTTCCTTCTGGTGTTGTGACAACGACCAGTAATTCATGTTCAGCCATCTTTAGTTTCCTCCATAAAATCCTGCTGCTTTAGCTTTTTTAATCACGTCTTCAATTGGTCCTACGTTACGGAACATATCTTCTGGAATATCATCATATAAACCATCGATAATTCCTTTAAATCCGCGAACCGTATCTTTAATTGGAACGTATGAACCAGGTTGTCCTGTAAATGCTTCGGCAACGTGGAAGTTTTGTGATAAGAAGAATTGAATTCTTCTTGCACGGTTTACAATAACTTTTTCGCTATCTGACAATTCATCAATCCCTAAGATGGCAATGATGTCTTGTAATTCACGATAACGTTGAAGCATTTGTTGTACTTTCATCGCTACTTCATAGTGTTCTTCTCCAACAATTTCTGGAGTTAGGGCACTTGAAGTTGAAGCAAGTGGATCCACCGCTGGATAAATCCCTTGTTCTGTTAAACGACGCTCTAAGTTTGTAGTTGCATCTAAGTGGGCGAATGTTGTTGCTGGAGCCGGGTCAGTATAGTCATCGGCTGGCACGTAAATCGCTTGAATAGATGTAATAGATCCGTCTTTAGTTGAACTGATACGTTCTTGTAATTGACCCATTTCAGTTGCAAGTGTTGGTTGATACCCTACGGCAGAAGGCATACGTCCAAGTAGGGCTGATACTTCAGAACCTGCTTGTGTGAAACGATAAATGTTATCGATGAATAAAAGCACGTCTTGTTTTTCCATATCACGGAAGTATTCCGCAATGGTTAAACCTGTAAGTGCTACACGCATACGAGCTCCTGGTGGTTCGTTCATTTGTCCAAACACCATCGCTGTTTTAGCAGATACACCTGACTCTTGCATTTCATGGTAAAGGTCGTTCCCTTCACGAGTACGTTCCCCTACCCCTGTAAATACTGAAATACCACCAAGTTCTTCAGCAATATTATGAATCAATTCTTGAATTAATACGGTTTTCCCTACACCGGCACCACCGAATAACCCGATTTTACCACCTTTAAGATATGGTGCTAAAAGGTCAATAACTTTAATCCCTGTTTGTAGAATTTCGTATTGACTGTTTAATTCTTCAAATTTTGGTGCTGGTTTATGGATTTCATGTCTTGTGAAATCTTCTGGGAATGGTTCCTTCAAGTCAATCGTGTCTCCAAGAACGTTGAATACACGACCTAATGTTTCAGGTCCCACTGGAACGCTAATTGTGCGTCCTAAGTCAATCACTTTCATGCCACGTTGCAAACCATCTGTAGATTCCATGGCGATTGTACGAACTGCACCATCCCCTAATTCTACAGCAGTTTCCAAAGTAACAGTTTTTTCGCTACCATCATTTGCTGTTTTCACAACTTGTAATGCATTATGAATATCTGGAACGCCTTCTTCTAAAGGAAATACCACGTCTACAACTGGCCCTACAACTTGTAAAATCTTTCCAGTTCTCAATCCATTTTCCTCCTTCTAAAATCCTAATGTTCTTCCAGAGCGGCTGCTCCACCGACAATTTCTGTAATTTCTTGTGTAATTTGCGCTTGTCGTCTCTGGTTCAAATCTTGTGTTAAGTTACTGATTAAATCTTTAGCATTATCAGTTGCACTTCTCATTGCAGTCATACGAGAAGCATGTTCTGCTGATTTGGCATCGATAATGGCTCCGTAAATAAGCGATTCTGCATATTGTGGAAGCAAGATGTCCATAATAATTTCCTTGTTCGGTTCGAAAATATAATCCAATTCGTACTCTTTTGCTTCTTCCGCGTCCAAGTCGATAATTGGTAACATTTTTTCAACACGGTAGTTTGATAAAAGTGCGTTTACGTGGTGATTATAGCAAACGTAAAATTCATCAAATTCTCCGTCACGGAACATTTGGACCGCACTTGACACAATCTTTCTTACTTCTTCAAAGGTTGGAATATCTGACACGTCATTAATTTCAAGGCGTACATCGACTCCCATCTTCTTGAAGAAGCGACTTGCAGCATCCCCAATCGTTAAGATGACATATTCATCTTTAGATTGGTGGTCTAACTCTAACATTTCTCTTGTTGATTGGAAAATGGAAGAGTTGTAACTCCCAGCAAGTCCTTGGTCAGATGAAATCACTAAGTATCCAGTCTTTTTAACCGGACGTTCAATTAATAAATCGTGATAGTCGATAAAAGAAGTTACTACTTCTCCGTCCTCTGACGTTTCATCGACAACCTCTTCTTTATTGTGATTTGCGTATAGTAAGTGAGTTACAACTTCACGGATTTTTTGAGCGTAGTCTTGATAGTGACGCACTGCTTGCTCTGATTTGGCTAATTTTGCTGCAGAGACCATCTGCATGGCGCTAGTGATTTGACTTGTTTTCTTTGTTGAAACAATTCTCTTCTTTAAATCATTTAAGGAAGCCGTCATTCAGGTCACCTCTCCTTTCTACGCTTATTGAACACGTTCAAATAAATGAATTTGTTTGAAACTCTCAATCACTTTGTAGAATTTCTCTTCATCCGAAATCACATGTTGATCGCGGATTTCATTCAATAAATCTCTATGTTCGCTTTCTAAATGTTGATATAACGCTTTTTCAAATGATTTAATACGGTCGATTGGAATCGCATCTAATAAACCATGTGTTAAAGCAAATAAAATCGATACTTGATACTCGATTGGTAATGGTTGGTGAACATCTTGTTTCAAGACTTCTACCGTACGTTTACCACGATTCAATTTTTGTTGAGTTGCCGCATCTAAGTCAGAACCGAATTGTGTGAAGGCTTCTAACTCACGGTAACTTGCTAAGTCGATACGTAATGTACCAGAAACTTTTTTCATCGCTTTAATTTGGGCAGATCCCCCAACACGAGATACAGATAATCCGGCAGATAAACCAGGACGTACCCCTGAATAGAACAAGTCACTTTCTAAGAAGATTTGTCCATCTGTAATAGAGATTACGTTTGTTGGGATATATGCAGAAATATCTCCGGCTTGTGTTTCGATGATTGGTAAGGCTGTTAATGACCCTGCTCCTAATTCATCACTTAATTTTGCTGCACGTTCTAGTAAACGTGAGTGTAAGTAGAATACATCCCCTGGATAAGCTTCACGACCTGGTGGACGACGAAGTAATAGGGAAATTTCACGATATGCCGCAGCTTGTTTTGATAAATCATCGTACACGATTAAGACATCGCGTCCTTGATACATCCACTCTTCACCCATTGCAGTACCTGCATATGGTGCAATATAAAGCATTGGTGCTGGTTGAGAAGCACTCGCTGATACAACCGTTGTATATTCCATTGCTCCGTAGCGTTTTAATGTTTCCACAAGAGCTTTAACCGTAGATTCTTTTTGACCAATAGCGACATAAATACATAATGTATCTTTGCCTTTTTGGTTCAAAATCGTATCTACCGCAATACTTGTTTTACCAGTTTTACGGTCACCGATGATTAACTCACGTTGTCCTTTACCGATTGGAACTAAGGCATCGACTACTTTTAATCCTGTAGGTAATGATTGTTTTACACTTTGACGTTGCATAACGCCAGGTGCTTCATTTTCTACTGGACGTTTTTTCGTTGTTTCGATAGCACCAAGACCGTCAATTGGACGACCTAACGCATCTACAACACGACCAATCAATGCATCTCCTACTGGAACATCAAGGATACGTCCTGTACGTTTCACAGGTTCTCCTTCATGGATATTTTCATATCCTCCGAAGATGATGACACCAACATCGTTTTTCTCTAAGTTTTGAGCCATCCCGTAGGCGCCGTTTTCAAATTCTACTAATTCTCCAGCCATTACATTTGTAAGACCGATGACACGAGCAATTCCGTCCCCGATGAAGGAAACCTCACCGATTTCTTCAATTTGTTCTTTCGTTTCAAAAGAAGCGATTTGGTCACGAATTCTCGCTGTAATATTACTCATTTCCATTTATGCCATCTCACCTCTTTAATCCTGTTTGGCTAATTTTCTCTTTGAATTGTTTTAGTTTGTTTGCAATCGTTCCATCTAATAAATACTCTTTTGTCTTAATTTGAACGCCGCCAATCACTGAAGGATCTACGGTATTCACCCAAGAATCATATTCTTTATGAGTTTTATTTTGGAATGCAGTTGCAATACGATCCATCTGTTCATCCGTTAAAGGAATCGCAGAAACAATCTCTAATTTATTGGCATTGTAAATATCTAGGAACGCTTCGAGTGCTTCTACAATATTCATCGAACCATCTTCAGACGGGAATGTTGCTATGTACTCTTGTGTTTCTTTTGATAAATGTCCAAATGCAGATTCTAATACAGATAACTTTTTATCATAAGAGACATGCTCTAGATGCATCATCTGTCTAAATGTCGAAGTATTTTGAATTCCTGCTAAAATAGCTTGAAGTTCATTCGTCACTTGCTCTAAGTGACCTTCGAATTTTGCCTTTGCATAGAAATGGCTGGCTTCTTTAACGATATCTTTGTGATATTTAACCATTATTTTTCCAACCCCTTAATGAAGGCTTCGATTACTTCTTGATGTTTCTCTTTTGTCACTTCTTTTTCAAGAATTTGACTAGCAAGTTGAACCGATAGGTCTACAATATCATCTTGCACTTGCGCGATGGCACGTTGTTTCATTGAATCCACTTCACGTTGCCCATCTGCTTTCATGCGAGAGACCACATCTTTACCTTCTTTAATCATTTCATCTTGCGTTTTTGAAGCTGCTTCACGAGCGTTATCTAAGATTTCTCCACCTTTTTTCTCTGCGTTATGAATAATTTCATTCGCATTGGCTTGGATTTCTTCAGCTGATTTTCTTTTCTCAGCAGCTTCGTCTAAATCTTTAGCGATTTTATCTCGACGCGCTTCTAACATGGCATTCACTTTATCCCAAGCAAAGAATTTCACCAAGAATAGTAACAACGTCATTGAAATTAATACGACTAAAGTATCGCCTAAAACTGTACTGACATTACCTGATAACATTACTTCAAACATCTCTCACCCCTCCTTTACGACAATAATTCCATTTGTTGGATTATTTAACGAATACAAGGATAAGAGCGATTAATACGGCGAAGATTGGCATCGCTTCGATTAAGGCAACCCCGATGAACATTGTTGAACGTAATTCATTGCTCATTTCTGGTTGGCGTGTCATTGATTCAATTGTTTTTACGATAACTGCTTGGTTACCAAAGGCTGCTGCTAAAGCTGCTCCTGCTACTGCGATTGCTGCTGCTAATTCTGTCATTATAAATTCCTCATTTCTTAAAAATTAATGTTTCATTACTTTATGTGAGATGTAAACCATTGTCAACGTACAGAATACGTACGCTTGAATAGCTCCAATTACCACTGAAAATCCTTGCCATACTACTCCTAGTGGAATTGCAAGAATATATGTTATTAGTCCTGCTGCGGATGAGAACATCACAATCAATCCTAATAACACTTCGCCGGCATAAATATTTCCGTACAGACGGAATGCCAACGTAATTGTGTTCGTAAACTCTTCAATCAATTTGATTGGGAGCATTATCGACATCGGACTTAAGTAAGAATGTTGAATATATCCTTTGAGTCCCATCTTCTGTACACCAGAATAATGTGCGATTAATGTTGTCATTAGCGCTAAGGCTAAACATACTATCGGGCTAGCTGTTGGACTGGCAAAATAGCTGTGATCTTCATAGTGAATAAAGATAATTAGCCCAACCATATTAGCGACTAGTACAAAAGAAAACAGTGAGAAAATGTATAAATAATACGTTTGTGCTGTTTTCTCATCAACTGCACTGTTTACAATACCCTTCGTGAAGTCCATAAGGGCTTCCAGAGCATTTTGCAACTTACCAGGCTTCATCGAAACCTTCCTTGAGGCAAAAATTGTAAATAATGCGATTAGTAAAACACTAACCCCACATGAAATCAAAATCGGAACTGAAAACGACAATCCAAAAATCTCAACCACTTTTGGCGTTGCTTCCATGTTTCTTATTTCCCCTCCTTTACACCAAATAAAAACTGACAATAATCCTATACTTTGAGGCTTACGCTCAGTACGGTGATTATTGTCAGATTTGGTGGCAATAGTCTATCGCAAAAGCGTTGACTATATTAATTTATTATTTGGTTCCGAATAAACGATCTCCAGCATCTCCTAATCCTGGAAGAATATATCCATGTTCATTCAATCTTTCATCTAATGCTGCTGCATAGATGTCGATACCTGGATGTGCTTTACGAAGGACTTCTACCCCTTCCGGAGCTGCTACTAAACAGCAGAACTTAATGGAGCTTGGTTGTGCACCACGCTTCAATAGTGCGTCAATAGCGGCTACGGCAGAACCTCCTGTAGCTAACATAGGATCAACGACAAACAATTGTCTTTCAGAAATATCTGAAGGTAACTTCACGAAATACTCAACTGGTTGCAACGTTTCATGATCACGATACATACCAACGTGCCCAATTTTGGCAGCTGGGATTAATTCGAGAATTCCATCCACCATTCCAAGTCCTGCACGCAGAATCGGAATGATAGCAACTTTTTTACCAGCTAATGTTTTCAATGTTGTTTTAACAAGTGGAGTTTCGATTTCTACATCTTCAAGAGGCAGATCTCTAGAAACCTCATAAGCCATTAGCATTGAAATTTCGTTTACAACTTCGCGGAAAACTTTTGTTCCACAATCTTTTTGACGAATCATTGTTAATTTATGTTGAATTAACGGATGATCAAGTACGTGAAATTTACCCATTTGTCATTCTCCTTCCAATACATTAGTGTCACTTCTATTATTTTACCTAAAAACCAGTTAAATATCTAGTCTCAGTTTGAAAACTTATTATTATTTTCATAATCTGAAACAAACCTTTACATTTACTTCGTTAAGCGTATAATTTGAAAGTTTCCGTCAACTGTTTCACTTCTTGACGAACCGTGTTTAATACTTCTTCATTTTCAGGATGTGTTAATGTTGTAAGGATTAACTCAGCTACTTTTTTCGCCGCAGCCTCATCGAAACCACGTGTTGTAACAGCTGCCGTTCCGACACGAATTCCACTTGTTTTAACAGGTGGTAATGTATCAAATGGAATGGCATTTTTATTCACTGTAATTCCAACAGTGTCGAGTAATTCTTGCGCTTCTTTACCGTTTAATCCAGTTTCTTTAATATCAAGGAGTAATAGATGGTTATCTGTACCACCTGAAATCGCACGAATGGCTGTTCCTTCGAACACCTCTGCCATTGCTTTAGCATTCTTCACGACTTGCTCGATATACTCACCAAATGCTGGTTGAAGAGCTTCATGGAATGCAACTGCTTTACCAGCAATCACGTGTTCTAGTGGTCCGCCTTGAATACCAGGGAAGATCGCACTGTTTAATTTCTTACCAAATTCTTCTTTTGCTAAAATTAAACCGCCACGTGGTCCACGCAATGTTTTATGTGTTGTTGATGTTACAACATCGGCATAAGGAACTGGATTTTGATGAGCCCCTTTAGCGACTAAACCAGCGATATGAGCCATATCCACCATAAAGTAAGCTCCAACTTCTTTAGCGATTTCACTAATACGTTTGAAGTCAATTTCACGTGGATACGCTGAAGCTCCAGCCACGATTAATTGTGGTTTTTCTTCTTTAGCGATACGTTCTAATTCATCGTAATCGATTGTTTCAGTTTCTGGATTTACTCCATAAGAAACAAACTGATAATCTTGTCCAGAGAAGTTTACTCCCATTCCGTGAGTCAAGTGACCACCATGGTTTAAGTCCATCCCTAAAATCTTATCGCCTTTCTTCACTAAGGCACGATATGCTGCCATGTTTGCTTGAGAACCTGAGTGAGGTTGCACATTGGCATATTCAGCACCAAACAATTCTTTTACGCGATCAATCGCTAATTGTTCGATAACATCCACGTACTCACATCCGCCATAATAACGACGACCTGGATACCCTTCTGCATATTTATTCGTTAGAATACTTCCTTGTGCACGTAAAACTCCTTCAGATACGAAGTTTTCTGATGCAATTAATTCAATCCCTTGTTGCTGACGATGAAGTTCTTTTTCAATCGTCTCAAAGATGATTTTATCTTCTGTAAATTGACTCATTCAACTACCCCTTTCTATTCTTACCTTTCTATTTTATCACATTATAGCGTTTAATAGAAAACCTATGAGTTCTCCTAAAGAACAGTTGATGCCGCCTTTTTCAAACGGTTCATATACGCAATTCCTACTCCCGTCTCTGGAGCAGATTCTGCTAAAATAATATCTAATTTTAAGTGGTCTAATGTACGAAGTGCATCAAATAACGCACGGTTCATATCGTCCACGCTCGTCCCCATCTTGTAAGTACCTTCAACTTTATTTTCAAAGGCATCTACAATAGCGTTTTGAGCCATCACACCCACTGTTTTTCCTTGTACTTTGTATTTATGGATAGTTTCTTCAAAAGCTTCAACCGTTCCGTCAACAACAAACACTGGTGTTTTTGGTGCGTAATGACGATATTTCATCCCTGGAGATTTGGGTACTTCACGCTCTCCTGCTGTCGTTTTGACTGTGGATTGAATAGGTCCAATGACTGCTTCAATTTGTTCTTTTGTAATAACACCAGGTCTTAAAATCACTGGGCCTTCATCATTTGTTAAATCAATCACCGTTGACTCCACACCGACAGTGGATAATCCACCATCAACGATTCCACGAATACGACCATTCATATCTTCAAATACATGTTCTACTTTCGTTGGACTTGGCTTTGTTGAAAGATTCGCACTCGGCCCCACAAGCGGAATTCCTACCTTCGTGATTAACTCTAATGTTAACGGATGATTTGGCATACGGAATGAAACTGTTGGGAGCCCAGCGGATAAGGCTGGTGCATAAATTCCTGGTTTCGCCTTTAGAATCATCGTCAGTGGTCCTGGCCAAAAAGCCTTCGCTAAGGTCAGCGCAATTTCAGGAACTCCTTCTACAGTTGAAGTCATCTGCTGGATGTCACTAATATGAACGATCAGTGGATTATCACTTGGACGTCCTTTGGCTTCAAAGACTTTTAACACCGCTTCTTGGCTTGTTGCGATTGCACCTAATCCATACACCGTTTCCGTTGGGAAAGAAACAATTTCTCCTTGTTGCAAAGCTTTAGCTGCAATATCTAAGTTCTCTTTTGTAAAAATTTGTGTTTCCATTACTGCGCCTCCTTTCCACTCACAATAATCATTCGGTTCATACCTGCAATATCTTTATGAATCGTTACTTTTCGATTTGGACAAGCTGAACTAAAAATTCGTTGCACGCTAGGCCCTTGGTTAAATCCAATTTCAAAAAAGGCTTGCCCACTATCTGTTAAAAACTCTTCTA
>CALCML010000330.1 GCA_937967765.1 uncultured Carnobacterium sp. | reverse complement strand
ACTAATTGTGCATACGCGAATACGTAGTACACGATTTGTGGGCAAAGACGTCCGATGTTGATGGAGTTTGCAGAAGAGAATTGGAATCCTTTTTCTGCAAGTGTTGCGTTTAGTTCTTTATCCGCAAATAACTCTTTGACTTTTGTTTGTGCGTCGTCGAAGTTTCCTTCTACACCATAAACAAAAGTATTGTCGCCAGCTTGTGTCACCATTTGGCGTTCTTGGATCGTACTTACGCCACCTTTTGGATAGAAGACAATGATGTTTGTATGAGGTACATCTGCAAATCCTGCAAGAGCCGCTTTACCAGTGTCTCCAGATGTCGCTGTTAGAATCACGATTTCTTTATCCGATTTGTTTTTCTTTGCAGCAGTTGTAAGAAGGTATGGCAAGATAGATAGCGCCATATCCTTGAAGGCGATAGTTCTTCCGTGGAAGAGTTCCATGAAATGACGGTCGCCAACTTTTTTCACAGGTGCGATTTCTTTTGTATCAAACGTTGTGTCGTATGCTGAATGCACGCAGTTTGTAATTTCTTCTTTGGTAAAATCTGTTAAAAATGCAGATAAAATTTCAATGGCAATTTCTTGATAGCTTTGAGTTTTTAACACTTCCCAGTCCAGAGTTACTTCTGGGAGGGCAGTTGGTACATATAAACCACCGTCTTCCGCAATCCCTTTTAAAATGGCTTGTGAAGCTGTAACGCGGTTGTTTGTGTCTCGTGTACTAATGTATTGAATTGTGGACACTTGAGTCCCTCGCTTTCTAAAATTTCGTTGCGCTCATTGTACCATAAATCGCGCTCTGAACACAAAACACAGGCACATTTCAGCTGTAAATTCTGAAGTGGAGGCTCAATTTTAAAAGGAAAAGATTACAAGCCGAAAAATGAAAATTTAATTAAATTTTGAAGTGCAATCTATTGAAAACAAATTGAAAGATTGATACACTATTTATAGTAATTCGTAGCTAATTGCTTGTCTTTGAGAGGTCCTCAAGGGCAGCTTTTTATTATCAAAAATCATTAAAAAGGAGTGAAAAAATGCTAAAACAGATTCTTCCGTTTTTTAGTAAGTATAAAAAATATCCTTTCTTAGCGTTTTTTGCCATCTTAATCGAGGTGCTCTGTGAAGTAGCACAACCGATTATTATGAAGCAAATTATCGACGAAGGGATTCCAAATAAAGACTTAGGTTATATTGTGCAACAAGGATTCATTATGGTTCTAGTTGCGATTGTATCTCTTTCAGCCGGAGTACTTGGTGCAAAATTTGCATCGATTGCAGGTACTGGGGTTGCCGCAGAATTACGTTCTGCTGAGATGAAGAAGATTCAAGCTTTCTCATTTAAGAACATCGATCACTTCTCAAATGCTTCTTTAATTACGCGTATGACAAGTGACGTGAACAACATTCAAAATACTTCCATTATGACGATGCGTATTTTAGCGCGTGCGCCAATGATGTTTATCTTCGCCATCTTCTTTGCGGTAAGTATTAATGCGCAATTATCTCTTGTCTTCATGGTTGCAGTTCCAATCTTAGTGCTCTCGTTAGCACTCATCATTTCTACAGCCTTTCCTCGCTTTAGAAAATTACAACAAGCAACAGACGGTATTAACCGTACATTACAAGAAAACTTTATCGGAATTCGCGTTGTAAAATCATTTGTACGTGAAACATTCGAGAAGAAAAAATTCGGTAAAGAAAACTCTACCTTTAGAGAACGTGCCCTACATGC
>CALCML010000329.1 GCA_937967765.1 uncultured Carnobacterium sp. | reverse complement strand
CAAAATTGGAGGATGAACCATTCCAATTGCATTTCTTTGATGCCGACGCTGGTTTTCAATGCATACTCGGTTTCGACTAATTGCTGGAAGGCTGCTTCGAGTAATGGCGTTCCGTAGCGACGGCATTGGTTGAGTGCAAGTTTGACGCGATATGGGTGCACCGCGAGTGTCTTTTGAATTTCGGGTTCTTGGTAGCCGGCTTTTTTCAAATACGACACTTGAAGCAATAGGCGGAATTGGCCTAATAGAATCGCGTTCATTTTGATTGGGTCTTCTTTTTGCAATAGCATATCATGATAAATTTGAAGGGCACGTTTGCTGTCTTTGTTCAGGATGGCTTCTCCAAAATCAAAGATGCTTTGTTCCAAGGTTTTAGCCACTAATGCCTCGACCGTTTCAAGTCGAATGGAATACGTTCCAATTTCGGCAACCATTAATTTATCAAGCTCTTTCATACAAGTCGTAAGCGAGTATTGTGTCTTGATGAGTAAAGTGTTTAACGCCTCTTCTTGAATGCCATATTGTTGCGAACGTAAATAGTCCTTGATGTATTGTCTCACATCGCGTTCTGAGAGTTCGCTCGCATCGAGTAGAACGGCAACCTTCTTCAACTGTTTCACGATTTTCTTACGTTGATCCAACTTTTCATACGGCGCAAAGAAAACCATCACCGAACTGTCCATCGGATTCTCTAAATACGCTTGTAGGCGGTCTAACTGATGGTCGATGGATTTCTTCTCCTTCTCCCCTGTTAAAAACGTTGGATTATCAATCATGACCAATCTGCGGTCTCCAAAAAATGGCACAGATTCCGCATCTTGAACCGCGGTTTGAACGGACACTTCATCCATATTGAATCGTCCCACGTTCAAGTCTTGATCTTCAGGAGCGACAATGGTGTCCAAAAATACTTTACGCGCAAGCTCTTGTAAGTATGGTTCTTTCCCTTGAACGAGATAAACCAGACTAACTTGCCCTTTTTTAATTCGATTGAGCTGTTTCTCAAATTCCATTCTTTCGCCTCCTGTTGTTTTAGTTTATCTTGAAAACGAGTCTTTGTCTATTGTTTCAATTCTTTTTTCCGTTTTGTGAGCTGGGTCGCAACTTCCAGTTTTTCTGCGGTCAATCGAAGCCGAATTTGCCCGTCTTGATCCGTCCGGAAAATGATAGCGCCACTAGCTTTCAAACGCGCCAAAGTCTCTGGACTGGGATGTCCATAGTGATTGTGCTTCCCACACGATATGAACGCCAGTCTTGGCTGAACGAGTTTGAGCAGCGCCTCTCCACTCGATGTCCTGCTCCCGTGATGCCCCGCTTTAAGGATAGAGAACTGCAAGTGTGGATTGTCTTTTACGACAGCCTCTTCCACCTTCTCTGAGGCATCTCCTGTCAGAAGAATCGTCTGCTTCATCACTGTCACGATCGTCAGTATCGAGTCTTCGTTTTCTGCATGAGACAGACTCTTTGGCCATAGCACCTTCCATTTCGTCTCATTCCATTTCCACTCGTCTCCTGACAGTACCAATCGCCACTGAATCTTTGGATATTTCTTTTTCATCTCCTGCATTAGGGGAATCTTCTCCATGCCCTTTCCGATAATGAGTTGCCGAATAGTGAGATGCTTAGCGATGGTTTTTAAGTTTCCGACATGGTCTTCGTCTCCGTGAGACAACATGACTTGTGAGAGCTCTGATAACCCCTCTGCTTGCAAGGCTGGGACGACCGTTGTAATTCCTTGGTCTTTTTTCTTTCGGTGTCGCCACGCCTCTTTCTGTTTAAAATCCGAGAGACCCCCTGTATCAATAAGTGTCGCCTGATTCCACCCTGACGCTAGTAGAAGGATGGAGTCTCCTTGCCCAACGTCCACCATCACGAGTTCTGTCCCCCAGTGATACGGCACTTCGATTAATAGCGCAAGTATGGCTAGTATCGACAGGACACCTTTTTTTATCGTCATTTTTCTTCGTTCGAATAAAATCCCTACGACAATAAGGATTGCAAGAAAGAGAACTACTTCCCATTTGTCCCAAATGCCCAGTGTGAATTTTGTAAAGGACAACTGCTGGCAGAACGTGAGGACGCGAGAAACTCCAGAAAGAATGAATTCTCCGAAAGTTGGTAGAAGGTCAATCAACGAACCCAATCCCAAAAGTACCGCGACTAAATAGGCGGTTAACAACGGAAATAGCAGCATTTCAAACAATAGCGAAAAGAGCGCGGTTAAAAGAATACTCAGCGCGTTCCAATAAAAGAAATACTGACACAGAAGCGGCAATGCGATAAGACTCATCCCAATCGGAACCCACAAATCAGCCCGAATGCGAGGCAAAACAGCACGTTGCCATTTCGAGAGAAAAATAATAATGGCCGTTAATCCATAACTGAGTTGAAAGGCTACATTTAAAAGAATCCCTGGCCAAAGGAGGATGGAAGCAATCGCCATCCAGAGTAGGCAGTCCATCTGTATGCTTCCACGTCTTTTGATGAACGGTTTGGATAAAACGCCTAACAACACCATTCCAATCGCACGGGTACCACTAATATTCCAGCCAATCACAAAGCCGTAGAGCACTACAAATAGCACCAGTAACCCACGCGTTTTCTCTCTAGTGATGCCGATTCGCCACGAGAGTCGTTCGATGCAGGCGACCATTAAGGAAATATGTAATCCGGAAATCGCTAAGAGATGCAAGAGGCCAAGTTGTTTGTATTGCTCCCACTCTTCTTCGCTAAATCCTGTTCGGTCCGCTAAGAGTAAGGCGCCTGTATATTGCTCGATGCGGCTGTCTTTTTGAGTTCTTACAACTCGCAACAACTGAGACCGCAGACGCTCCACAAAGCTCCAGAATCCTGGAACAGGCTTCATACTAGAATTCAATCGTTCAACCTTCAAAGCATGCAGCACTCCAAGACTCAGATAATAGTTTTTCGCATCGAAATTCCCTTTATTGCGTGCATGCTCGATTTCTTCAACAGTCCCGTCCACCATAACTCGGACTACTTCATGCAACTGCAAGAAGGCTTGTTGCTCAGATTCAGACTCCAGTACGTAATAGAAAAAGACTTTTTCGTGCTTCGTTCCAGCTTCCAGCGTGGCCGTCCCCGTTACTAAATCTCCGTTCACTTTTAACTGGTTTGGATTTAACACGAATTGTCCCTGTATCGCATCATCAACCATAAAAGGCGGATGTGTCACTTCACGTACATATAAAAACAACCGCAGCCCTACCGCTACACATAGCACGACACCGACCACTCTTTTCCACGCCTCGTGCTCCCGTTTCCACGCCACAACTAGGATGAATAAAGGGACAATCCACCACGCGACTGCCCCTTCAAACACAACGATGCCAGACGCTACGAGCACTGCTAGTATCCAGTAACTC
>CALCML010000328.1 GCA_937967765.1 uncultured Carnobacterium sp. | reverse complement strand
TTGCGTTTAGTACATTGTTGAAATGGATGGAACATGCTAAATTAAAAACGATTTTCGCAACGTTTATTGTCCTATTTGCCGGACTTGGAGCATCTTTCGTTTCAGGGATGATGCCTTCGATGGGCCAACAAACGCTGATTATTGCCGGTAAATTAGGACCCGAACCAGAGATTCTAGCAAATATGTATAAGCTTCTCATTGAAGAAAAAACAGATTTAAAAGTCGAAGTGAAGCCGAACTTCGGGAAGACATCCTTTCTATATGAAGCCTTGAAAAATGGGGACATCGACATTTACCCAGAATTCACAGGAACGATCACGGAGAGCTTGTTGAAGCCAGCTCCAAAAGTGTCGCATGATCCACAAGAAGTGTACGAAATGGCCAAAGAGGGCATCTTGAAACAAGACGGATTAGCGTTCTTGAAGCCGATGGACTATCAAAACACGTATGCAGTTGCAGTCCCAAGAGCCATCGCCGAAAAATACGGACTCAAGACGATTTCTGACTTGAAGAAAGTCGAAGGGCAATTGAAAGCCGGATTCACGCTGGAATTCAACGACAGAGAAGACGGAAACCGTGGTCTTCAAAAAGTATACGGATTGAACTTAAACGTCGCAACAATGGAACCAAGCCTGCGTTACCAAGCGATTCAGTCGGGAGACATTCAAATCACCGACGCTTATTCTACGGACGCAGAAATCACACGCTATGACTTAGTGGTGTTGGAAGACGACAAACAATTATTCCCACCGTACCAAGGCGCACCATTAATGAAAGAGGCGTTGTTGAAACAACATCCGGAATTAGAAGGCGTGCTGAACGAGTTAGCTGGAAAGATTACAGCAGAACAGATGAGTCGTATGAACTATGAAGTGGGAGTAGAAGGTAAGTCCGCTGAAACGGTTGCTCGCGAGTTTCTTCAAAGTGAAGGGTTGTTAAAAGAATAAAATAATGGGATTTGTAAAAATCCTTCAGAATCCTTTGGATTTGTTTATGGTAAATAGAATAGCTGTACCTGCGTGAGCCTTGGTCTCACGCCTACCAAGCTTGTAAATATCATTTTATTAACTTAGACAATATAGACGCAGTAGACAAATGGATTGACCTTCACTATCAAGTAGTTTGGTC
>CALCML010000327.1 GCA_937967765.1 uncultured Carnobacterium sp. | reverse complement strand
ATCGTCGTTCCGACGTTTGCCCCAAAGACAACACCTACTGCTTGCGCTAATGTCATTAGCCCAGCATTTACGAAACCAACAACCATTACTGTCGTTGCTGATGAACTTTGAATGATTGTTGTTACAAACATCCCAACAAGTACTGACATGAATCGATTTTTCGTTAATTTACGAATAATCCCTTTCAAGCCTTCTCCGGCTACTTTTTGTAATCCGTCGCCCATCAATTGCATCCCGTATAAGAATAAACTTAGACCTGCAATTGCGCCGAGAATCATCGTCGTATACATAAGTCAATAACTCCTTTAAAGTTAATTGTAATGTGGAATGTATCCACGTGCATTGTAACATATTAAAAGTCATTAAGAAAGAGTTCGCTTCACATCTGCTTGGTTAAAATGATCCACTAACGATTGGATGTTTTGAACATATTCCAGACACCCTACATAGTTTCCTTCTTCATCCCAAACAGCGTGATATGTCACATGCACCATCATGCCGTCTTTCTTAAACCACATTTCTTCTTTTTCTTTTTGTTTTGACTTTAATTGTTCAAAAATGGTTTGAACCGTTTCATGTACTTTAGGTGGATGACATAAAATTACGTCACGACCAATCGCACTTGGTGTACGTTTAAAGATTTTCTCTTCACCATTTCCTTCATTGTAGTACTTCACGATATTATTGTGGTCTACAAACGACAATTCCATCGGTAATAAATTCAAAATCAAATTGAGTTGTTTCAATGACAGTGACCCTGTCGATAAAGGAATATCTCCTTCCTCTTCAACCTCAACTTTTGTCTTCACAGGAGCAAAGTCTTTTTTGACTGCCCACTCTTTTTCAGGTTTCACAATACAATATCCATATTCAGGGGACTGCGTAGCAATTGTTTCCCAATCATCCACATGGAAAACTTGTTCTACCATCGGAATCAGAATGTTCTCTTCCTTTTGAATCATCTCCAGTAATTCATCACGAACGACTTCAAACTCTTCTAACACATTCTCTTGTTCGTTAGCAAGAGCCTTTTTGAAATCCTTATACAACTCACGAATTTGGTCATCGACTCCCCACATCACTTTAGGGGGTGCAGTAATGCCTTTTTTCTCCATAATTGGAAACATAGCGTATTCTTTACGCTGATAGTGATTGTCGAATTGATCTAGTAGTGAAATTTGGCGATTAAGCCCCTTTAAAATCATTTCATCCTTCGTCTCTAGATAATTCTTCAATAAACGTTCCACACGGTCTAATGCACCGCGAATGGCAAGGTTCTCCATCTTCATCACATGGACTGGATGACCCGGTTGTTCAAAATCTGCAACGGTTGTTTCGGTATTCACCTTAGAGCCCATTAAATTTGCATGGACGTTACATAGACTCATAATCTCCGCAAAGGTAATTCCTTCACTCATCAGATTTCTCTCCATTAACTGGATCTCATAAGGAGTGATTTCATCAAAGGCTTCATTAAATTCTTTTTGAATGACTTCTTTATCTTCTCCTGCGTGAAGGCGTAACATCAAGTCTTTTAAAATCTCCTGACGTTCTTCCATCGTGTAATCTTCTTTAGCCATCTAATCCCTGCTTTCTTTAACGATGTATCCATTCAT
>CALCML010000326.1 GCA_937967765.1 uncultured Carnobacterium sp. | reverse complement strand
CATTGGAACGGTTGGATTTGGCTAAAATCCGCGAAATTTAGGTAAAAAGAAAGGTTAACAATTTAACTAAAAAATTTGCAAATCTCATTTTTATTTGGTATAGTAACTACAACAATAATCAATCTCTATAAGGGAGTAACTGGCAACCAATCGTTGCGATAATATCAACAGCAAGCGAATTCTCGCTGGTATTATCTTGAACAGTGAGACTTATGTTTATTATCAAAAGGATGATGGGCATAAGTCTCTCTTTTTATAGAAAAAGAAAAGGAGTGTATTTTGTTGGAACAACAAACAAAACACGTATATTTGCAGACGGTCGAAGATGTATTTAAAGAAGTACAGTCAAGTCCTTCTGGTTTAAGCTCTCAAGAAGCTGCATCAAGACTTGAAAAATACGGTGCGAACACATTACAAGAAGGTAAGAAAAAAACACTATTAGAAAAATTCGTGGATCAATTTAAAGATTTCATGATTTTAGTACTTTTAGTGGCGGCAGTTGTTTCGATGTTTGCTCACCAAGGCGATCCAGACCCAACGGATGCAATTATCATCTTAGCAGTAGTATTGCTTAACGCAGTTCTAGGGGTCTTCCAAGAGTCAAAAGCCGAGGAAGCAATCGAAGCGTTGAAGAAAATGGCTTCACCTGTAGCAAGTGTTTTACGTGATGGACACGTGGAACATATTAAAGGGGAAGACATCGTAGTCGGTGACGTTGTTATTCTTGAAGCTGGTGATGTTGTGCCAGCGGATATGCGTTTATTCGAAGTAAACACAGTGAAAATTGAAGAGTCAGCATTAACAGGGGAATCAGTTCCGGTTGATAAAGACTTAGTGATTCCTGCAGGGGATGAAGTGGGAATTGGAGATCGTACAAATATGGCGTTCTCAAGTACAAACGTAACTTACGGCCGTGCTGTTGGTGTGGTTACAAGTACTGGTATGAATACAGAAGTTGGTAAAATCGCTAATATGTTAGCGAACACTGAAGAAGGTAAAACACCACTTCAAGAAAACCAAGATGCTCTTGGTAAATGGCTAACAATCATGATTTTAGTGATTGCCGTGATTATCTTCGTGGTAGGGATGCTTAGAGGAAATGAATGGACTCATATGTTATTAACAGCGATTGCGATTGCCGTTGCTGCGATTCCAGAAGGGTTACCAGCCATTTCTACAATTATCCTAGCATTAGGAACTCAAAAAATGGCGCAACGTAACGCGATTGTTCGTAAATTGCCAGCTGTTGAAACATTAGGTGGTGTTGAAATTATCTGTTCGGATAAAACAGGTACATTAACACTTAACCAAATGACTGTTGAAAAAATGGTTTATGATAACGAAATCCATGATGCGTCAGAAGAAATTTCTAAAGACAACATCGCGCTTCGTGTAATGAACTTAGCCAACGATACTAAGATTTCTCAAGATAACTCATTATTAGGGGACCCAACTGAAACAGCAATGGTTCAATACGGTCTTGATAAAAACTATGATGTACGTGAAGAGTTAGTAAACATTCCACGTATTGCGGAAGTTCCGTTTGATTCAACACGTAAATTAATGACAACGATTCATCAATTAGAAGACGGTAAATACTTGGTTGCAACAAAAGGTGCTCCAGATATGTTATTAGACCGTGTGACTAAGATTGAAAAACATGGTGAGGTTTCTGCGTTTACTGAAGATGACCGCACAACATTGATGAAATTAAACAAAGAGATGGCTACTCAAGCGCTTCGTGTGTTAGCGATGGCATACAAAGTGATTGATACTCTTCCTGAAACAGTGGATACAGATTCAATCGAACATGATTTAATCTTTGCTGGTTTAGTAGGAATGATTGACCCAGAACGTAAGGAAGCAGCGGCTGCGATTAAAGTAGCTCAATCAGCTGGTATCCGTACAATTATGATTACTGGGGACCACCGTGATACAGCCCAAGCAATTGCAAAACGTTTAGGTATCCTTCGTCCAGATCAAGAAGACGGAGTATTAACAGGTGGCGAATTAAACGATATTTCTGATGAAGAATTAGAACGTACTGTTGAAACTTACTCTGTATACGCTCGTGTGTCTCCAGAGCATAAAGTTCGTATCGTAAAAGCTTGGCAAAAGAATGGTAAAGTTGTTTCGATGACAGGGGATGGAGTAAACGATGCTCCTTCACTTAAACAAGCTGATATCGGTGTTGGTATGGGGATTACAGGTACTGAGGTTTCTAAAGGTGCTTCAGACATGGTACTTGCCGATGACAACTTCGAAACAATCGTCGTAGCCGTTGAAGAAGGACGTAAAGTATTCGCGAACATCCAAAAAGCTGTTCAATACTTACTATCTGCGAACTTCGGTGAAGTAATGACAATGTTCGTTGCGACAATGGCTGGTTGGTCAATTCTAGAACCAATCCATATCTTATGGATCAACTTAGTAACAGACGTATTCCCAGCGATTGCTTTAGGTCTTGAAGAAGCTGAAGCGGATATCATGAATCACCCACCACGCGGTAAGAGTTCGAACTTCTTATCAAACGGTGTGTTACCAAGTATCTTCTACCAAGGTTTCTTCGAAGGTGGAATTACATTATTTGTATTCTGGTATGCAACTCATATTGCTAATTGGGGGAACCCAGTTGGTGAAACAATGGCGTTTGCAACATTAGGTTTAATCCAATTGTTCCACGCATTCAACGTGAAGTCAGTGTACAAATCACTTGGCACAGTTGGCGCGTTCAAGAACAAGTTGTTCAACTACGCAATCCTATTATCAGCAGTAATGCTTTTAAGCGTAATGGTGATTCCAGGATTAACAACTGTATTTGATGTAGCAATTCTTACAGCGGAACAATGGTTGTTCGTAGTTGGAGCAGCATTCTCAATCGTTCCAATCGTAGAAATTGCCAAAGCAATTATGCGTGCAATGGGAATGGATAAAGACTAATTTAATAAGTATAACGAAGAAAGGTTCACCTCGTGTGAGCCTTTTTTTCGTATGTATTAATGAGAAGTAG
>CALCML010000325.1 GCA_937967765.1 uncultured Carnobacterium sp. | reverse complement strand
GTGTATAGGAATTTGCTTAAGGGAGTGTTCAGTTTGAACAGCGAAGAATATTTAATTCAATTTTTAGAAAAAGAAAATACCCCTATTATAAAGAAGAAAAAACATATGTACCTTGCTTATCGTGGGTTAGAACAAGCATATACGTATGTGTTAATCGATGGGGTTGTAAAGACAAGTATCATTATGAAGGATGGTCGCGAGTTTAATTTAGAGTATGTGACACCGGTCGATATCGTTTCATTAGTGCGTGACGAAGTATCTAATTATACCTCAGCGCCGTTTAATGTCCGTATCGAAAGCGAGGAAGCAACGTTCTACCGTATTCCACGTATTAAGTTTTGGGAATATGTGAAAAACGACCAACAGTTGCAAGATTACGTGCGTGAATATTATCGTGATAAATTATCGGAAACCATCGAGTCGTTGCAATATATGACGATGAATGGGAAAAAAGGAGCAGTGTGTTCCTTCCTATATAAATTGATGAATCAATTCGGGGTGGATGCTGAAGGCGGAATCCTCATTGATTTCAACGTTACGAATGAGGACATCGCAGGATTTTGCGGAATCTCTACTCGTAATAGTGTAAACCGTATTATCCATGACCTTAAAGAAGAAGGCGTGGTTAAAATCCACAATCAAAAATTAGTGGTATTAGATAAAGCTTATTTAGAAGAATTTACAGGACGCGAAAGCTTTTAATAAAGAAAGAAGGAATCGAGAATGGATGAAAAAGAAGCACGATTACGCGAATTGCTGAAGGAAGTTGGGAAAATTGTTGTCCCATATTCAGGCGGGATTGATAGTAGTTACCTATTAAAAATCGCCGTGGATACGCTTGGCCGTGATAATGTCATCGCAGCAGTAGTGAACTCTGAGTTATTCTCAGACCGTGAATTTAGTGAAGCGATTGACCTTGGAACGGAAATGGGTGCGCGTGTGCTAGGGCTTGAAATGGAAGAACTCTCTGATCCACATATCGCCTCAAATACACCAAACAGCTGGTACTATAGTAAGAAAATGCTCTATCAAACGATCAAAAAGAATGTAGAGAGCGAAGGGTTTACCGTACTTTCAGATGGGTTAATTATGGATGACATCAATGATTATCGCCCAGGTGTGAAGGCGCGTAATGAAGAAGGCGTACGTAGTCTCTTGCAAGAAGCTGGATTATATAAATCAGAAATTCGTGAGTTAGCCAAACGTGCAGGTGTTACCAACTGGAATAAAACTCCTTCATGTAGCTTAGCATCTCGTTTCCCATACGGAACACGTATCACTCCTGAAAAGGTTGAAGCAGTCTTCAAGGCGGAAGAGTACTTCACGAAGCGTGGGTTTGAACCAGTACGTGTACGCGTGCATCAAGACTTAGCGCGTATCGAGGTTGGCGCAGACCAAATCGAAAAACTCGTGAAGAATCACGAAGAAATTAACAAGATGATGCAAGACTTAGGGTTCTTATTTGTAACGGTCGACCTTCAAGGATATAAATATGGCCGTATGAACGACCAACTTGACGAAAAGACAAAGAAAGCAGCGGTAGAATAATGATGGCAACTCCACAAGAGGTTCTTGATTTCTGGTTTGTGGAATGTGAGCCTGCCGATTGGTTTAAGAAATCAGAGGAATTCGATGATGAGATTCGCTCGCGCTTTTTAGAAACTTACGAAGCGATTGTGAATGGGGAAACTGCTGATTGGCGTCGTAGTGCAAAAGGCCGCCTAGCAGAAATTATCGTGCTAGACCAATTTTCTAGAAATATGTTTAGGGATAATGCTAAGGCGTTCGCTGCAGATGCATTAGCAGTCGAACTTGCTAAAGAGGCATTGTCTGATTGGGATGCGTTCACTGTTCAAGAACGCAGCTTTGTCGTGATGCCGTTCATGCATTCGGAGTCATTAGCCGTGCATGATTGGGCGGTAAAATGGTTTGACGAACCAGGGCTTGAGCGTCGTAAGAAATACGAACTCCTGCATCGTGAAATCATTGAGCGTTTCGGACGATACCCACACAGGAATCGTGTGCTTGGCAGAACTTCAACCCCCGAAGAAGAAGCCTTCCTCAAAGAACACCCAGGGTTTTAACAAAAAGAGTCCATGCGACTCTTTTTTTATTGCCTGAAAAATCGCTCATAAAAATTAAACTGGACTCACAGTGAGTGTGAGTCCAGTTTTTCATTTATCATACTTAGGGTCGAACCGGTACAACGTTACAGCTACTATGAAGAAATCCGTGAGAATTCGTAGGAATCGTTTATACCGAGAATAGTCTAGAATCCGATTAAGTAAAGGATTGTTGCGACGATTGTGCTTGATAAACCGACGATGGCTTCGTAAGGGATTAATTTCATACGATCTTCAATCGCCATGAAGACAGAACCGCCTGTCG
>CALCML010000324.1 GCA_937967765.1 uncultured Carnobacterium sp. | reverse complement strand
TACAAGTTTGTGGAGAATTGGATTTCCAGATGCTAGAAAACCTTCCCAAAAAGAAATTGATGATGCATTACCATTAGTGAATTATAAAAATGTTGTTTTAAATGATGAAGAAAAAAGTGTCTTTTTAACTCAAAAAGGAATGTTATTAGATTTAGGCGGAATTGCAAAAGGATTCATTGCGGATCAATTATGGGATTTCTTCAAAAAAGAAGGAGTGACAACAGCTGTTATTGATTTAGGCGGAAATATTGTTGTAATGGGTGGTTCTCCTGCACGAGACGGAGTAGCTTGGAATGTTGGCTTACAAGATCCATTAGAAAGCCGTGGAACAACCTTAGGAACGATTTTAGAAAAAGAAAAAACAATCGTAACGTCTGGAATTTATGAACGCTATCTAGAAGTAGATGGTAAAACCTATCATCATATTTTGAATCCGAAAACAGGATATCCATACGATAATAATGTGGAAGGAGTTTCTGTCATTGTTGATAGTTCGACAAAAGGGGATGCTCTTTCAACATCGATGTTCTCTGTGGGACCAAAGGCTGGAATCGAATATGCGAATAGTCATGACGGAGTGGATGTCATTTTCGTAACGAAAGATAAAAAAGTATATGTGTCGAATGCGATTAAAGATACGTTCAAATTAACAAATACGAATCTTGAGTTGAAGGAGAGTGTTGAGTAGTGACGAAAAAAGAGTTTATCGAACTAGTCGAATTGCGTACAAAAATCGCGAGTGTGTTCCCTTTTGTCATCGCGTTTCTTTATTCGTTTGTTTTATTTAAACAAGTGAATGTTTTGAATATGCTGTTGTTCTTTATCGGAATGATTTGTTTTGATATGGCGACAACCGTAATGAACAATTTGATGGACTATGTCAAAGCGAAAAACTCTGATTATCGTGATAATCATAATGTGATTGGGACGAGTACCATTACTGTGAAGAAAGCGTGGCAAGTCTTCGGAGGGCTGTTTGCAGTAGCAGCAGTTGTTGGAATCATTCTTGTAGCGCGCACGAATATTCTTTTACTCATTGTCGGCGCGATTTGTTTCTTCATCGGTGTGTTTTATACATTTGGACCAATCCCGATTTCTCGAATGCCTCTTGGTGAAGTGTTATCTGGATTTACGATGGGATTTGGGATTTTCTGGATTACGGTATTTTTAAATGTGCCAGAAGGAACCGTTTTTGCAGGGGTACAGTTAGACGGAAGTATTTTAACGATGCAACTGGACCTCGTCGCGCAATTGAAAGTTCTTCTATTGTCATTGCCGCTCGTTTGTACAATTGCCAATATCATGTTAAGTAACAACATCTGTGATTTAGAAACGGATATTACCAACCATCGTTATACATTGGTGTACTATATTGGAAAGAAACAAGCTTTAGTGCTGTATCAAGTGTTATATGCGATTGCGTTCGGTGCAATTTTACTAGCGGTATTATTAGGAACGGCTCCTTGGATTCTTCTTGGTGTACTAGTTGCTGGTGTTCCTGTGTATAAACATATTCAACAGTTCAAGGCCGTTCAAGAAAAGAAAACCACTTTTGCACTAGCAATTAAAAACATGGTGATGATTCATTCATTGCAAGCCGTGCTATTATTCGTCGCGGTACTTTTCTTCAACTAGTGTCTACTTGACAAAGCAAGTTCATTTCCTTATGATGGAGTAGATATGGATTTATAGAAAGTAGTGAAAATATGGCTCAGAAAAAAGCGGCGTTAGCTTGTAGCGTATGTGGTTCAAGAAACTACACGATTACGCTTGGACAAAACCGACGAGTAGAACGTCTTGAAATTAAAAAATTCTGCAAGTATTGCAACAAACAAACACTACATCGCGAAACAAAATAAAAGGAAGAGGAGATTCGGAATGCGTTTTTTATCAAATGTTATTAAAGAGATGAAAAAAGTTACTTGGCCAACAGGTAAAGAAGTAAACAAATATACAATTACAGTAATTATGACAGTGCTTGCTGCATTATGCTTCTTTGCAGTAGTGGACTATGGAGTGCATCAACTCATTACATTCCTTTTAAAATAATAGTACTTTAAAGTGATTAGTGATATACTAAGAGCAGTTGAAAAAACCTTCGCTTATGAAGGTTTTTTTGTATGGAAAAATGTTGTCAACACTCAAGGAGGAGTATCAATGGAAAAAGAATGGTATGTATTGCACACTTATTCAGGTTATGAGAATAAAGTAAAATCAAATCTATTATCACGTATCCAAAGCATGGGTATGGAAGAAAACATCTTCCGCGTGATTTCACCTGAAGAAGAGGAAGTAGAAGTAAAAGACGGTAAAACAAAAACAACTGTTGAAAAAACTTTCCCTGGTTATGTATTAGTTGAAATGGTCATGTCAGACCAAGCATGGTATGTTGTTCGTAACACTCCAGGCGTTACTGGATTCGTTGGTTCACACGGCGCTGGTTCAAAACCATCTCCATTATTACCAGAAGAAGTAGAAGCCATCTTAGGACGTATTGGTGAAAAAGTTCATGCTCCAGTTGATTTACACGTATCTGTTGGAGACTACGTTATCATTACAGAAGGTGCCTTCAATGATATGAGCGGTAAAGTAGTAGAACTTGACCACGAAAAACAAAAAATTAAAGTGGCGATTGAAATGTTCGGTCGTGAAACAATTGCAGACTTAGAGTTCCACCAAGTGAAAGAAGATGACTCTTATTAACATGTATCCTACAATGTTAGAACGATTTATTCGATATGCGAAAATCAATACGCGTAGTGATTTAAAATCAACAACGATTCCTACGACAAAGAGTCAATGGGAATTTTTAGAAATGCTTCGTGACGAGTTAGTGGAGTACGGCTTTACAAAAGTAGAACTCGATCCAGAGGATAGCTACTTAGTGGCGCTCCTCCCAAGTAACTTGGAAGAAGGAAGTGCGGCGCCAGCGATTGGTTTTATCGCTCACGTCGATACAGCGGATTTCAATGCGGAAAACATCGATCCACAAATTCACGAGAATTATAATGGGGAAGATGTGGTGCTCCATGCCGAGAAGAATTTGGTAATGACCGTCAGCGAGTTTCCAAGTTTGAAGAACTACATCGGCGAAACGTTAATTACAACTGACGGAACAACATTGCTTGGAGCCGACGATAAGGCAGGACTTGTTTCTATATTAGAAGCGTGCTTGTACTTAATGGCGCATCCAGAAATTCCGCACGGCGACATTTGGTTGGCGTTTGGTCCGGACGAAGAAATCGGAAAAGGCGCGCACCGTTTCAAAGCAGAACGTATGCCTGCAAAATTTGCCTACACTTTAGATAGTGGAGTGGTAGGGAAATTAGAATATGAGACATTCAATGCGGCTCGCGCAGTGGTAACGATTCATGGGACCAGTGTTCACCCAGGTCAAGCCAAAGATGTGATGGTGAATGCCATGGCGGAAGCGGCAAAACTATTTACACGTATGCCAGAAGATGAAGTGCCTGAGCGTACGAGTGGGTACGAAGGCTACTTTATGATATCGAAACAATCAGGTGACATCGGTAAGGTTGAATTGGAATATATTATTCGTGATCACTCAATGGAGAAGTTCGAAGAGAGAAAAGCGCAGTTCCAACAAATCGTCGATGCGCAAAATGCAACGTATGATGTGCCTCGTATCGAATGCACGATTTACGATGAGTACTATAATATGTATGAAATCCTAAAAGACGATATGACTTCGGTTGAAGTAGCGATTGAGGCTTATAAAGAATGTGGCATCACGCCAGACATTCAACCATTCCGTGGAGGAACAGATGGATGTATTATTACCTATAAAGGAATTCCAACTCCAAACTTATTTACTGGAGCAGAAAACCTTCATGGGCAATATGAATTTGTAACCCTCGAAAGCATGCAAAAAGCAAGCGACGTTGTATTAAAAATTATTGAATTAGTCCAAAGAAAAACGGTTGAGTAATACTCAACCGTTTTTCTACATAAAATATAAGAAAGAAGAAAAGATTCTTAGTATGCCGAAAACAGGGGTCGAACCTGCGACCTACGCGTTACGAGTGCGTTGCTCTGCCAACTGAGCTATTTCGGCGTCTTACATCCATAATTATACGAGCGTTCCCTGAAATTGTAAAGATATCGGGATGAATTTATATAGAAGAAATCCGACTTCCTTGAGGATTTTAATAAAATAGAAAAACTTTTAAAAAAATGAATCATATCGGTTGAAATTGATAATCAGTTATGATAAATTAATATCACTGTTGAGCGAACGTTCGCTTATAAAACAGT
>CALCML010000323.1 GCA_937967765.1 uncultured Carnobacterium sp. | reverse complement strand
GATAAGTGTTGAATTTCAATACTCATTTAGTTTTCCCCCTTTCTATGACGTGTGCTTTTTTGCTGAATCCAGCTCTTTATTTGTGGCACTGTTAAACAGAATGCAATTAGTGCTGCTGAGATAAGTTTGAAGTCATTTGCTTGGAAGACATTGAGTAATAACACAAGCATTAATAGTAAACGGTAAATAATAGATCCGTAAAGGATGCAGACAAGACGTCCAACGAATGATTCGTCAGCAAAAATCACTTCACCGATAATAATCGCAGCAAGCGCGATAACGATGGTTCCAAGACCTGAGTTTACGTCTGCGTATCCATTATTTTGCGCTAAAATCGCACCCGCTAAGGCAATCAGTGCGTTTGAGAGCATCAAGCCAAATACCGTCATTTTACGCGTGTTAATTCCAAGCGCGCGTGCCATCTTTTCGTTGTCCCCTGTTGCGATTAGTGCTTGTCCAAATTCTGTTCTGAAAAAGCAATACATGAGGAAAATTAAAATTCCAATCATTACAAGCCCCATAATGATGATGTCAAAATACTTTGGTAAGCCTAGTTTTGAAAAGACACTAAAAATCGTATCTTGTCCAAGAAGTGTGATATTGGCTTTTCCCATTACACGTAAGTTGATGGATAAAAGAGATGTCATTGTTAAAATCCCTGCTAGTAAACTTGGGATTTTACAAACGGTCATAAGGAACGCTGTAACGCCCCCAGCAAGCGCTCCAGCAATCATGGCTACAATCGTTGCTAAAAATGGGTTCACCCCTTGTTGAATCAAAATCACACAAGTGGCAGCCCCGAGAGGAAAGCTCCCCTCGGTCGTCATATCTGCAATATTTAAAATTCGAAAACTAATGAATAATCCTAGAGATAATACGCCCCATAATATCCCTTGAGAAATCGAAGAAATTACTAAATCCATTTTGAAAAAAATCCTCCTCTGAAACGATCAATATGACGTTTAAGTCATATTGTGTATGAATCACAACCTCATAGAGTCGTTATCATATCAACGTTTCTAAACTATCTTATTTATTTGTTGGTGTTACTTTTTGTGCATCTTTTAAGATACTTTCTGGAATTGTAATGCCTAATTTTTTCGCTTTTTCTTCGTTGACATAAACAACACCTTTGTTTGCTAATGTGATTGGTGTATCGGCTGGGTTTGCACCTTTTAATACTTTTACAACTACTTTAGCTGTTTCTACACCGATTTGGTATTGGTCAACACCTACACCTAATACTCCACCGTCAGCAACCATTGTATCAGCTGAAGGGAATACTGGCACTTTAACTGCATCTGTTACTTGAACCACTGTTGCCATTGCACTTGCAATTGTGTTATCGATTGGAACGAAGATAGCATCTACTTGGCTTGCTAAGCTTTCAGTGACTTGTTGAATATCGTTTGTGTTTGCAATCGTTGAATCTTTAACTTCTAAACCTAATTCTTTCGCGTATTTTTCAGCTTCTTCGGCTTGTTTTACTGAGTTATCTTCGCTTGAAGTGTAAAGAATGCCGACTTTCTTCATGTTAGGAAGAACTTGTTTCATAATTTCTAATTGTTGTTTGATTGGTGTACGGTCACTAACACCAGTGATGTTGTTTCCTGGTTTTGATTCGCTTGCTATTAAACCAGCTTCAACTGGATAAGTAATCCCACCCATGATAATTGGTGTTTCTTTTGTATTGTTCGCTAACGCTAATGTTGCAGGAGTTGTAATCCCTACTAAAATGTTGTTTCCACCTGAAACTAATTTTTCAGACATGCTTGCTAAGTTACTTTGGTCGCCTTGCGCGTTTTGAAGGTCGATTTCTAAGTTTTTACCAACTTCATATCCTTCGTTCTTCAATTCGTCTTGTAATCCTTTATAAATCGCATCTAGAGCTGGGTGGCTAAGTAATTGTAACACCCCAATTTTAACGGTTTCTGTTTGTGTAGATGCTGTGTTAGTTGCGTTTGTTTCTTTATTTTTATCTCCTGATTGATTGAAGAATAATGCTCCAATCACTACTAATACTAATAATGCTCCGAATAAATAAATGCTTTTGTTCTTTTTCATGATGAATTCCTCCAAAAATTAAATAAGTGTTCGCAAACTCAATTAAAAAAGAGACTACGTATGTTACTACGAGTCTCTCATACAAATAGAAAGACCACGTCAGCTCTAGTCTATAGATCTACGTGGTCGAGTTTGCTTTATAATTGAAATCCACATAGATACAAGTTCACGTCAATGAAGGTTGTATCTATATGTACAAAAGTACGTTAAGAACAACCTGTATCTAGTGGCTTTGCCAACGCGTATTTAATTCTAATACGATACTTAAGTGTGCCATGTTCTTAACTCCTTTTCTAGTGATGTGTTCATTATGAACTCATTTGTCTTCAATGTCAACTAATTTTTTCAAAAAAAATTGTTTTTTCAGTGTGTATTTTCATTTTCATAAAAATGCTGTGTTTTCGCGAACAATCTCCTGATATTAATTGTACTCACTATGAAACTATGCTATGATATCAATGGAAATTAATAAAACATTTTTTCACAAAGGAGAGCGAAAATGAAAAAAGGTCTTTTAGCTAGTTTAGCTATTTCATCAGTTCTATTATTAGCAGCTTGCGGAAATAATAGTTCTAAAACTTCAACTACAGCTCAAGAAACAACAACTGCTGAAGCTGTAGCAAGTGCATCTGCTCAAAAATATGCAGATCCTTCAACATTAAAGGATAGCTATGATGTTATCATCGTAGGTTCTGGTGGTGCTGGTTTATCAGCTGCCATCCAAGCGAAAGAAGCTGGTTTAAATCCAGTTATCTTAGAAAAAATGCCAACTGCCGGAGGAAACACAACAAAATCTTCTGCTGGTATGAACGCATCTCAAACGAAATTCCAAGAAAAAGAAGGAATTAAAGACTCTAACGATAAATTCTACGAAGAATCACTAAAAGGTGGTAAAGGTACAAATAATCCTGAATTATTACGTTACTTAGTAGACAACTCAGCAAGTGCGATTGACTGGTTAGATTCAATGGGAATCACACTTAGCAACTTAACAACTACTGGTGGTATGAGCGAAAAACGTACTCACCGTCCAGCAGATGGTTCAGCTGTAGGGGAATACTTAGTGAATGGATTATTACGTAACGTTTCTGAACGTGAAATTCCATTATTTGTAAATGCAGACGTAACTAAAGTAAACGAAAAAGACGGTAAAGTAACTGGTGTTAACGTTACTATCGATGGCAAAGAAAAAACAATTTCTGCTAAAGCAGTTGTATTAACAACTGGTGGTTTCGGTGCCAACATGCAAATGGTAACTGAATACAACCCTGCTTTAAATGGATTCGTAACAACAAACCAAAAAGGTTCAACTGGTGACGGTGTTCAATTAGCAAAAGAATTAGGCGCTGCAACTGTTGATATGAAAGAAATCCAAATTCACCCAACTGTAGAACAATCAACTTCAACATTGATTTCTGAATCAGTTCGTGGTGAAGGTGCTATCCTTGTGAACCAAGAAGGTAAACGTTTCTACAACGAAATGGAAACTCGTGATAAAGTATCACAACAAATCATTGGATTAAAAGAAAAATATGCTTACTTAATCTTCGATTCAGCTTTAACTGAACGTGTAAAAGCTGTTAAATTCTATGAAAAACGTGGATTAGTGAAGAAAGCTGACACAATTGAAGCTCTTGCAAAAGAAATTGATGTTCCAGCAGACACTTTAAAAGCAACACTAGAAACTTGGAACAAAGCTGTTGCGGATAAGAACGATGCTGAATTTGGTCGTAAAACAGCAATGGATCATGACTTATCAAAAGGACCATACTATGCTATTAAAATCGCACCTGGTATCCACCACACAATGGGCGGTTTGAAGATCAACACAAACACACAAGTTCTTAAAGAAGATGGTTCTGTAATCAAAGGCTTATACGCAGCTGGTGAGGTTACAGGTGGAATCCACGGTGCAAACCGTATCGGTGGTAACGCTGTTGCCGACATCATCATCTTTGGACGTCAAGCAGGTGCGCAATCTGCTGCTTACGCAAAAGAAAACTAATTAATTTCCAATTGACCAAAAAAATAAACTCTGAAGTCTCGGCTTCAGAGTTTTCTTTTTGTTTTATTCTAAAAGTTTCCTAGTCTTCATCCTTAATATCAATATCTTCAGGAATTGGTTCATCCAAGTACTTTTGATATTCTTCCAAAAGACGTTCGCGTTGTTTTAAGAAGAAGTCGAACTGCGCACTGTTTAACAGTAACTCGCCATCCACTTCCACCGTCTTCACTTGTTTTGTTTGGATTAAATGCATGAGATATCCTAAGTCGATTTCCAGATTCTCTGCAGTTTGTTGTACGGTATAATACATCCCTTTTCCTCCAATAAAAAAGCTACCCTAAACAAACGGTCTAAGGTAGCTAACATTTATCATTATGCTAAAGCGTCAACAAGACTTTGCGCGAAAGCTTGGATATGTTCGATATCTTCTGCTTCAGCATTTAAGTCTACTAAGACATTTTCAGCACCTTTTTTGGCACCTGTTTTTGCAAATTGCGCATCAAAATCTAATACTGATTGGCAGAACTTATCGTAGAAAGTATCCCCTGAGCCAAGCGCTCCGTATACTTTTCCTGTTAAATCTTCTTCCTCTAATTCTTCATAGAAGTCGACGATTTCATCTGGTAAGTCGCCATCTGTTCCGTAAGTATAAGTTGCGACAACATTAATATCATAATTATGGAATTCGCTTGCTTGCGCTGAAGTACATTCTTTCATGTCCACTTCCACGCCACGCTCTTCTAATGCTTCTGCTAAAATATCTGCAATCTCTTCTGTATTTCCTGTTAAACTAGCATATACGATCAATGCTGTTGCCATAATACCACTCTCTTTCTCATTCAATAAGAAGATTATAACAAATCCACCAAACGCCGTCTATTGTTTCTGATTAAAATCCTACAGGGACTTAGTTCCATTCTTAAAATGCTACAAAAAATCTGTGAGGAGCACACATTAACTCTCTGCACCGCTCCATTTCATGAAGGTGGATACGAAGTAAATCAATTCTTGGACCTTACGGATTTTATCATTATCATCCGTAATGATTTCAAAAATCTGTGAGCAGCACTCATTACATCTTGGCACTGTTCCATTCCACGAAGGCGGATACGTACTGAATCAATTCTTGGACCTTACGGATTTTATCATCACCATAATAGGGAATAATATTCAATGCGAACTAGTGGGAGTTGAAGCTTGCTTCCTACTCCCACTTTGAGGCTTGAAAGGTGCAAGACCGAGGCTTGCGCCGGTATCCTATTATGGTAATGATAAAAATAATCCGTAAGGATTCCCAAGAATTGAATTAGGCACCCTATCCACCGAGTTTTTTAGGTATACTTTATCTGTTGCACCCCCTTTTCAAAAGCATTACTATAATAAACGAATTTATTTTTAGGAGATGACAACTTTGCCATTATCTGCAACGGAGCGCCTTAAACAAGCCGAACGCGGCGCTATCTTAAGTATCGGCACATACATCTTTTTATCTGCAACAAAACTCGTCGTCGGAAAACTCTTCAACTCTGAAGCACTCTTCGCCGATGGTTGGAACAACTTCACAGACGTGATTTCATCCGTTCTTGTACTTGTAGGATTACGCGTATCGCAAAAGCCAAGTGATGAAAACCACCCCTACGGTCACTGGAAATTTGAAACCATCGCCAGCCTTGCGACTTCATTTATCATGTTCTTTATCGGGAT
>CALCML010000322.1 GCA_937967765.1 uncultured Carnobacterium sp. | reverse complement strand
TATTTTTTATCCGGAATTACCCAAAATAGATAGTAAGTAATAAAAATCGTCAGCGCGCCAAGTCCAATTTTCACCGCCAAAATCGGAGCCAAGTAAATGGAAATGGCCATTAACAAATAGATATAAACAATAATTTTCTTCTTACGGCTTTTCGCAATCGACCTCGTTTCACGGTAATCTGCGACATAAAGTCTGTATAATTTCGTCTGTTGAAACCACTCTTCAAACCGAGAAGAACTCTTTGAAAAGCAGACGACCGTTAGTAAGAGAAACGGTGTCGTCGGTAGTACTGGAAGTACAATCCCGATAAGTCCCAGCGCGAGCGAAATCCACGCAATTATAAAATAAATCAAACGCATTCTGTGTACTACTCCTCCTCCACTAATTGCGCCACTCTTCGTTCAATAAAATACTCTAATACCTTTGTAAGAATAAAGAGCACACTGACAAAATAGAAGAAATAGACAAAATAACTGACGGAGACATTAATCGCTAGAAGGAAGGTTCCCACTAGTACAATCACCCAAAACAGCTTCAGGGCGAAGATCCATCTTTGCTTCTTCATCCATTGCTTATCAGTTAATGTATGGTCACCCTTATCAAGTGCGATAATCGTATCAATAAACTTGGTAAAACTTTCTTTCAAGCACTATCTCCTCTCTTTTAGTAAGCATAGTGTAGCATAACCCTATAAACTAGTAAATTTATTTTAATCGATTTTTAATCAATAAAAAACTACTGTAGCAGTAAGACCAGACTACAGTAGTCCCATTCACTTTAAAAAGGAAAAACTAACTATTTTTCAGTAATTCTGTTTGATGAATTTCTTCCAATAAATCACTCAATTGAGTATTATATTCTCTCATGCGATGTGAATCTGAATCCATCACATAAAAATCAGATAGCCCCTCTCTAGGAAAAAACAGACTTTTATATTTTCTGCGTAATAAATCAACATATTCATGCGAATCTGGATTTTGACACATATATTCTAGTATATCCATCATATCCAAAATCGTATCCGTAAAAAATTAATATTTTGTTGTCCTCTATGCTTTTGCAAAAATTCCAATAAATCCTTTAACAATTCATGTAATTTTTTGATTTCAGTTGTATTCATAAGCGTTTAATCCTCTCAATGGTCATTTACTTTACTCCCAATATAGCATAGAACCGTTGCAAATACTCTTTTCAAAATAAAAAGAATGAAGTACATACCTGTAGCTTCATTCTTTCATATTGTTATTGTTATTTTTCATTTCTTAACTTCGTAATGAAGTGTTCAATACGATCTAACGCTGTCTTCAAGTCTTCGATAGAGTAAGCGTAAGAGATACGTAGGAAACCTTCCCCAGAGTCCCCAAAGGCTGTTCCTGGAACAACGGCTAAACGTTCTTCCTCTACTAAGCGCATTGCGAATTCTTCAGAACTCAAACCGAATTGAGAGATATTTGGGAAGATGTAGAAAGCTCCAAATGGTTCAAAGCAAGGAATGCCTAAGTCTTTGAAACGTTTCACCAAGTAACGGCGACGTTGGTTGTAGCTATCGCGCATTTCTGCAATATCATCATCTGAATTACGTAACGCGTCAATCCCAGCGTATTGGCTAAGTGTTGGAGCTGACATAATCGCAAATTGGTGAATCTTATACATTTGTTCCATGATTGGCGCTGGAGCTAAGGCATACCCAAGTCTCCATCCAGTCATCGCGAATGCTTTTGAGAAGCCTCCGATTAAAATCGTACGGTCACGCATGCCATCAATTTCGACAACAGATACGTGAGGTTTTCCTGTGTATGTTAATTCTCCATATAATTCGTCAGAAACAACGATAATATCGTGGCGTTTTAACACTTCGCAAACCGCTTCTAAGTCTTCACGTCCCATAACCGCACCAGTTGGGTTATTCGGGAAGTTCATTAGAATCGCTTTTGTCTTCGGTGTAATCACCGCTTCAAGGTCTTCTGGTGTGATACGGAATTGATTTTCTTCTTTTAACGGAAGAATGACAGGAGTCCCATCAGCCATTGTAACTGCTGGAACGTATGACACGTAACCTGGGTCACAAATAATCACTTCATCCCCTGGGTTCAAGAGAACACGCATTGAAATATCAACGGCTTCACTTCCCCCAACAGTGATGACACATTCGTGCATTGGGTCATATTTCACCCTATGACGGCCTTCTGTAAAGACACACACTTCTTCACGAAGCTCTTTTAACCCTGCATTAGCTGTATAGAATGTACGGCCTTCTTGCAACGCTTTAATCGCTTCTTGACGAATATGCCAAGGCGTATCAAAATCAGGCTCTCCAACCCCTAGGGAAACAATATCCTTGTATTCACTCGCCATATCAAAGAAACGACGAATCCCTGAAGGTTTCAAGTCCTTAATTTTATTATTTAACATATTTTCTAAATTCATGGAGTAACCACCTGACGTTTATCATCTGCTTTACCGACAAACATTGTGCCGTGATCTTTGTATTGTTTTAATACAACATGTGTTTTAGTAGATTGTACTTCTTCAATGACTGAAAGACGTGAAGATACGAAGTTCGCGATTTCACGCATTGGCGCTTTTTTCAATTGCACCATGAAATCATATCCACCTGACATTAAGTAGACAGCTTCCACTTCTGGGAAATGATAGATTTTTTCCGCAATACGGTCGAACCCTTTTCCTTTTTGAGGATTTACTTTTAATTCGATAATCGCTGAAACATTCACGTTATCAGTTTTTTCCCAGTTGATTAATGTATGGTAGCCACAAATAATTTTGGCTTCTTCCATCTCTTTAATACGACGCGATACTTCATCCACGTCAATTTCTAATAAAGAGGCAATTTCTTCTGGTGTTAAACGACTATTCTTCTCGATTAATTTTAAGATTTGCTCGTTCACTTCTTTGAACATAGGCTTTCCTCCTTTAGTCGCGTCCGCAACTTTATGTACTTATCTATTGTACCCTTTTTTCGCAAGAATTCCTAAGAATTTATTGCGACTTTATGAAATTTATAAACATTATCAAAAAACTCTCTTCTGAGATAGAAGAGAGTTTTATATCTTTATTCTGCTGTTTGTTCAAAGTGTGCGACTAAGTCGTTGATGACTCCACTCGATACGATTGTATCGATTTGTTTCATCGCATGGTACACGCTATCTGATTTTGAAGAACCGTGTGATTTCACGACTGCTCCTTTAAGACCAAAGAGTACCGCACCCCCGAATTGTGAGTAGTCCAATGTGTTCTTTAATCCGTAGAACGTATTCTTGAGTAAGAGCGCTCCAAGTTTTCCTTGGATTCCTTGTCCTTTGATGCCTTCTTTTAGAAGTCCCATCATGGCAAGCGCTGTTCCTTCAATTGTTTTCAACACGGCATTTCCTGTAAATCCGTCTGTCACAACCACATCCGCAGCACCTGTTAAGATGTCACGAGCTTCCACGTTTCCTACGAAGTTTAAGCTATCGTCTTCTTTCAAGAGTCCGTATACTTCTTTTGCGAGTTCGTTCCCTTTTCCTTCTTCAGCTCCATTATTTAATAAGCCGACTGTTGGGTTCTCGTAACCAAGAACGTATTTTGAATAATAACTTCCAAGAATACCGAATTGGTGAACATTCTTCGGTTTACATTCCGCGTTCGCACCAACGTCCATCATAATAAATTGACGGTTTTCTTTTCCAAGAACAGGCAACACTGGCATTAATCCTGGACGGTCGATTCCTTTAATACGGCCAACCACTAATAATCCAGCCGTTAGAAGAGCCCCTGTATTTCCGCAAGAGAAGAGCGCGTCGGCTTCCCCTTCTTTCACAGCCTTAGCGGCAACGACCATTGAAGCGTCTTTCTTCGAACGAATCGCTTTAACCGGTTCGTCATCAGAGTTGATTTTTTCTGAACAGTGAATCACGCGAATATTTGGAAGTGATTCCTCCAAGCATGCATTCACTTTTGCTTCGTCTCCGTATAATTGAAACTCGACAGTTGGCATTTCCTTTGCTGCAAGGACGACCCCTTGGACGATTTCTTTAGGAGCGTTATCTCCACCCATCGCGTCAATTGCAATTCTTACCATTGTTGTTCCTCCTCTTCTAGCCACGTGGCCGTGAAGTTATCCATTGATTTCTTTCGTTGTTTGTTCGATAAATGCCTTCATGCGTTTTGTCTCGGCTTTTTCTCCTGCTGGATCTTCCGAGGCATAAAGGATCGCATCTTTACGTGCTTGTTCTAGTATATCATAATCTCGTATTAAATCGGCAATCTTAAAGTCTGGAATACCGGACTGTTTTACCCCAAATACATCCCCAGAACCGCGAAGCTCCAAGTCTTTTTGACTGAGATAAAATCCATCCGTCGACTCGCACATAATGCGCATGCGCTCTTTTCCGTTTTCGGTCTTTGGACTCGCCACTAAAATACAGCTTGAGGCATGTTGTCCACGGCCGACACGTCCACGCAATTGGTGTAGTTGGGCTAATCCGAATCGGTCCGCATCCAAAATGACCATCACTGTGGCATTCGGCACGTCCACCCCAACTTCAATCACCGTTGTGGAAACGAGAACTTGTAGTTTATTAGCTTTAAAGTCCGCCATCACCGCTTCTTTTTCTTCCGCTGGCATTTTCCCGTGCAGAAGTCCCACTTTCACGCGGTCTGAGAAATGCGCTGAAATCATACGGTAAATCTCTTCGGCATTTTGCACATCGAGATGTTCCGACTCTTCAATCAGTGGCGAAATCATATACGCTTGTCGCCCTTCTTGAATTTG
>CALCML010000321.1 GCA_937967765.1 uncultured Carnobacterium sp. | reverse complement strand
CTCGTAATTCAGAGTCGAAGTCTGCAATCACATTTCCGTCATTCATAATGCCAAGCGCCCAGTTAATCGTTGCATCTTTTTCAAGATATCCACGACGGTTCACATACGCATCTGTTGATTGCCCTAAAGTATCCACAGCCGCAAATTGAACTTTCGACCCTTGTTTCGCGATAACTTCTACAACAATGTTTGCTGTATTCTTTTTGTCACCGACACTTTCAAAACGTTCCACATAAGAAACAGAACTGTTTTCGTCCGCCACGATTAACACGTGTTTCACGAATGCTTCGTCGACTAAGTTGTTTTGAACAAAATGAGATTCAATAATATCTTTTACATCTACATTTTTTGGAATATAAATAAATACTCCTGAGTTGACCATCGCAGCATGATAAGCCGTTAAACTATCTTCATCGACTGGCACTGCTTTTGTCATATAGTACGGTTTCACGAGCTCTGGATATTGTTCCAGTGCATCGAATAAATCCATCACGAGAACGTCCTTCAATGCTGTTTCAACATTCATTTCTTCCCAGTAAGATACCGCACCTAGTTGTACAATTTTTGCACTTCCGGCTGCTGTTGGAATCACTTTTGGAAGTTCTTCAATCATGGAAGTTCCTTCACCGATTGCTGATTGGAATAAGTTCCAACGGTGGAATTTCACACGTTCAATAAAAGGTAATTCTAGCGTTTTAGCGAGTTCTAACCCTTTTAGACGTGTTTGTAGAAACCACTCTGGTTCATTCTTTGTAAGAGAGAATGCGGTGATTTCTTCTGGTGTTATGGTTAATTTTGTCTCTGCCACAATCTCACTCCTACTCTTGATGTTCAATCTTGATTCCTAATTCTTCACTGATTCCTTTGTATCCTTCAGCTTCTAAGCGACGAGCAAGAGAAGCATCTCCTGTCATCACAACACGACCGTCCATCATAATATGCACCACATCTGGTTCAATGTAGTTTAAGAGACGTTGGTAGTGCGTAATAATTAATGATCCGAAGTTGTCTCCACGCATTGCGTTTACTCCACGAGAAACAACTTTTAGTGCGTCGATATCTAACCCTGAGTCGATTTCATCTAAAATCGCGAATGTTGGTTCGATCATTAATAATTGAAGAATCTCGTTACGTTTCTTTTCCCCACCTGAGAACCCTTCGTTTAAGTAACGTTCTGCCATTTCTTCTGGCATATCTAGAAGTTCCATTTTTTCATCGAGCTTTTTGATGAATTCACGAACTCCCATTTTGTCGCCTTCCTCGCGACGAGCGTTGATAGCTGAACGCATGAATTCTGCGTTTGTCACCCCAACGATTTCGCTTGGATATTGCATCGCTAAAAATAGACCTGCGCGAGCGCGTTCGTCCACTTCCATTTCTAAGACGTTTTCGCCGTCTAATAGGATTTCTCCTTCAGTTACTTCATAGCTTGGGTGACCCATAATCGCTGCAGAAAGTGTTGATTTCCCAGTTCCGTTTGGTCCCATCACTGCATGAATTTCTCCAGTGTTAATCGTCAAATTAACGCCCTTCAAAATTTCTTTGTCTTCGATCGATACATGTAGATTTTTAATCTCTAAAGTTGCCACGATTCATTCTCCTTTATAATCATTCTATTCTGTTATATTTTATCCTAATTGAGAACGATTCGCAAATAGCCGCGCTTTGAAATCGTGTAATAATGCTTTTCATTTTCATGAAAATGAGGTATGATGGAACATATTTTTAAAAGAAAGGCTGATGCACATGCAAACTTATCCACTTATTGGTATTGCAGGAAATCATCGCCAAGATAACACGGAAGAAGATCGCTACATTTTATCGTATGCGCCAAATGGTTTTGTCCGTGGTCTTGAAAAAGCAAAAGCGATTCCTGTCATCATTCCCATCAGTAACCCAGAATTTGCAAAAGAATTCATCTCTCGGGTTGATGGACTTCTATTAGCGGGTGGACAAGACGTTTCTCCATTATTATATGGCGAAGAACCACATCTTAATTTGGCACGTACTTATCCTGCTCGTGATGCGTTTGAAATTGAGCTCATTAAAGAAGCTTATAGACAACACAAACCAATCTTTGCAGTGTGTCGCGGCTTACAAATTCTAAACGTCGCTCTTGGCGGAACACTCTACCAAGACATCGAATCACAATATGAAAATATTTCTGTAAAACATGCACAAAAAACAATGCCAAGCCAACCTACGCATACGATTCAAATCGCAAGTGGCAGCGAACTTTCTCGCGTTCTAGGAACAACGACTCCTGTGAACTCTTACCACCACCAAGCGGTTAAACAATTGGCCTCTGACTTTGTTCCAGTTGCTTGGAGTACGGATGGACTGATCGAAGCGTTCGAATCTAAATCGGAGGACCAAAGCGTGGTTGCCGTTCAATGGCATCCTGAGCTTTTAATTGAAGATAGCAATGTGATGCAAGGGTTATTTGATAACTTTGTAGAACGCGTCAATCGCTCACTACAAAATGCATAATAAAAAACTACGAATTCTCACTCATTGAGAATTCGTAGTTTTTTGTTCTATAATTGAATTTTCTTCAACAATTGGTTAATGACCCATGCAAAAGAAATACTGAATATCAGTACTAACACTGTGTAAATTACATCATTGATTGTAGAGCTAACAAAGTACTTAGCAAAGATAGACATAAACAATCCATGAATCATATATAACTCAAAAGATATTGTCCCTATGAAATTTAAGTATTTATTATCAAAGCTAAATTTCTTAATGAAAATCAAAAAATAAATCGTAAAAATAACATTATCTAAATTGGCAATTAAAGCATAACTGTAACTATCCGTGATATTTAATTTCGAAATTATGAAATCATAACGATGAGAGATAAAGAGCAGTATAGTAAAGAGAATTAATAAAGCAAAATAATATTTATTTATAAATGCATCAATTCTATTTTTATATTTAGCCCATAATAACCCCACTGCGAACGGCAAACTACTATTGTACCACCAGAAACCATAATTCAACTTTATCGCTACAAAAATATAACCTAATATCAGTAGTAAATTTATAAATATTGCTACCTCTGATTTCTTAAACCATTTAAATGATACATAAAAGAACAAATACATCAATATGATTATATTAACAAACCATCCATTCATAATTATTGTACTTCCTTTTACAAATAGATTTATAAAGTACTCAATATCAATCAATTGACCATTCGCTACTCTATATACTAGATATATCAAAGAAATAAAAAGAAATGGCACAAAAATTCTGGACAATCTTTTATAAAGGAAACCACTCATATAATTAGGCTTATGTTCATTCTGATAATAAAGCCCATATCCTGAAAGAAAGAAAAATATCGAAACGATATATGTTCCCATATATGCAAAATTTGAAAATTCAGTTCCAGTTGTAACCCATTGTGACAAATGATGGAATATGATTCCTAGTGCTAGAAACCCTTTTAATCCTAACGTAGTTTTCACACCCAAATAATCATCATTCATCGGTAGTAGATAAATTAGTACTGCTATAAAAAATAAAATTATTATATCCATCCTATTACTCCTATGCAAACTCTAATATTTACGTATCCTTTTTTAAGGCTCTCTAATATATTTTCTAACATTTGATATGTAGAATATTAGAAATAGAGAAATGGCATAATCACACTTATGATTATGCCTTTACCGTAAAAACGTTTAATCACAAACTTAACATCTTTAATTGTAGCTTTATTTTACTTCACATTGTTCACATGGAAGGTCTTCGTCTAATAAAGCTTCAAATTCCGCTTTATCGACTCCTGTTAAACGAACTATCCAGTTTTTCTCTTCTGCTAATTCATTTAAGAATTCTGGATTCTCTTCTAATTCGTCATGGAAAGCCACAACTGTTCCGCTAAGTGGAGCAAGTAATTCAGTCACTGCTTTTGCAGCCTCTACGCTAATAATAGAGTCTTCAGGAGTTACGGCTTCGCTCTTTAATAATTCCACAAAGCTCACATCTCCAAGGTCATCTTGTCCTTTTGGTGAAAGTCCAAGTACATATTCTGAACCGTCTTGTTTAATCCATAGTCCATTTTCACTATATTTCTTCATCTTATCTCTTCCATTTCTCTTCGTAAACTTC
>CALCML010000320.1 GCA_937967765.1 uncultured Carnobacterium sp. | reverse complement strand
AGAGCGTATCAAAGAATGCTGCAATCGCAAAACAAACGACAACTGGAATTAAAACTAGCCAACGAATGGGTCTACGCAATTGCCATGTTTGTCTTCTTTGTCGTAAATATCTCACCCCAAAGAAACTAATAAGTCCTGAAGCGAGTAATACCGCAAAATTCACGAAGAAGAGGCGCTTCACTTCAAAGAAATGGAATAATCCTTGCTCTGAACTTGGAAAATCAGTCATCTTCAATGTATCATTTAGTGGGTTCGTTAAGTACCCGACAAGTTCATGGTAGTTCATCTTAAGCGTATCTGCACTATAACCAGTGAGTTTTTCCACTCCAAACCAACTAATCGACCAGTGATACATCGGTTCAAAGAAAATCACAAAGGTAATGCCTAGACTTAAGAAGAAGAGGAATAGCGCGATAGAAGTAATCCACTTAGGCACACGATAAGTTTTTGTTAAATAGTCCATTCACTCAAGTCCTCTACCAAGTGTGTTGGTTGTTCTTCCACTTTTTCTAGGTCTTCGCGAGTTGAAAATCCTGTTAATACCATCAGCGTATCCATGCCATATTGAATGCCGGCTTGAATATCCGTTTGGTAGTTATCTCCAACCATCGCGATGTCTTCTTTTGTAAAATGACGATCTGGGAATTTGGCATTTAAATAATCCAATGCAGACTCCATAATCACGCTGCTTGGTTTTCCGATAATGATTGGCTCTACTTGTGTTGCCACTTTTAAGAAACCAGTGATGGCACCTGATCCTGGGATCGGGCCTTTTTCACTTGGTAAGTTTGAATCGATATTGGTTACGATATAAGTTGCACCATTGCGAATCGCAAGCGTTGCTGTTTCTAAATCTTTATAAGTCACATTACGGTCAAGAGACTGCAACACAACTTCTGGGTCTTCAGAAACAAGCGTATACCCTGCTGCTTCGACTTGATTTTTAACCGCTTCTTCCCCGATGACCATGACACGGTTCACGTTGAAATGAGACTTCAAGTAATCCACCGCAGCCACACCGCTTGTATACACTTCGTCTGCCAAAACTTCAGTGCCATAGTTGACACGTAAGTTTTCAGCTACTTGTGCAGGTGTTTTTGTAGCGTTGTTTGTTACAAATAGGAATGGAATCTTGGCTTCTTGCAATCTCTTAATAAATGCTTCGGCCGTTGGAATACGGTCTTTTCCGCGATACATTGTTCCATCTAAATCAATAAAATATGCTTTATACATTTAGTTACCTCTTTGTTGGTTTTCTCGAATATGGAATCCTTTCTTCTGAGTGGATTTCATAGGGCTCTTCTTCACCTTGCTACTTGTTGGTTTCTCCACTTCTTTCATTGAGAAATGTTGCGAAGATTTCTTTTGTTTTGGTTTGAAGTTATTGCCTTCATATTCTTTTTCTTTCATCGTTTCTTTTGGAATAAATTCTTTCAAGTTAAACGATTGATCTTTTTTCGTCTTTTGATTTGTCTCATTATTGCGTTTCTTCTGACGGTTTTGAGACTTCTCTTTAAACTTACGCTTATTATTCGAACGTACTGGACTATCTAAATCCGCAGGGCTAAATACATGCTCTCTACGTTGATTGTTTTGACGTTTACGTTGATTATTGCGTTCACGTCTTGGGCGTTGTTGTGGTTTTTCTTCTTCAACAACAGGCTTATGTTGCGCCTCTGGGTCTCTTTCTAATACGAAATATTGGCACCCAAAATTGCAATATTCTAATAAATATTCTTGTAAATAATCGATATCGCGGTCTGGAGTCGCTAATTTATGCGAATGTTTGAAGAAACCTTTCAAACGTAATTTCTCATGTCCCCAGTCGCCAACGATGTAATCATAGCGCTCAAAAATGTCATTATAGCGCTCGTTTAACGCTTCAATATTAAATCCGTCGCGGTAGTCTTCGATGATTTCATAATGCACATCGTCAATCATCACAGTTGTATCTCCAACCATTACCGCACGCTTCACTTCTTCTTCAGGCGTTGTCACAATCTCTTCTAAGACTTGACTTAATTCCTGTGAAAGTGTTTCTGCTTTCTGTTCAGTCATGATTCTTCCTTTCTTTGAATACTAATTCTTTTTCAATAATCGTTCTTAATAAATCTGGATAAATAATTTCGTTGTCCCCTTTTTCTTCAATCATCGGGAAAAATGGAACGAATCGCATATGGTCAGGGCAAACAAATGTAATGAACTCATCATCTGCTAATCTTTTCCCGCCTACAACGATTTCGCCACTAGCGAACTGGAATCCTGTATAAAGAATCTCTCCAAACAGTTTACCACGAAAACCATATCCACGAATAGCTTTTTCTAGTAATTCAGGCTGCTGCGCTTCAAAAATTTGCAATAGTTGTTTGAAATCCGAAACTCTAAAGCGACTCTTGTTCAAATGAATTGGATGTGGCATGCATTCATGTAAGTCGAACTTTGTGAGCGGTCCTTCTTTAAACGGTACTACGAAAAGTCCAGTATAAGTAAATGCTACCGAAACTCCAGTTTGTCTCGTCATCGCTTCTAAGGAGAGCAGAGCTAGTTCTTTTACGGAATACGCTTGAACATGTGGAAGTACCACTTCTGCTTTTAAGAGAGCAATCCCATCTTGGCGAAGTGCTTCTCCTTCGTCAATAGTCGAATCCTCTTTTAACTCCTCGACTGCAATCATCTTGTCAGATAGAGGAATTAAGCGACTCCCTTCTGTCTTCAAGTGAAGTTCTCCAATATAAGCACCATACTTAAATCCACCTGTTAGAAGAGTTTGGTTCACCCATTTTCCTTCTTCAAAGAGATGATGCGTATGCGCCCCGAGAATCACTTGGATTTCTGGATAAGTTTCGGCAATCAGATGATCCATTTCAATCCCTAAATGTGACAGCAAGATAATCTGATGACCTCCTGTTGCAAGAGCCGGTACAAGGCGCTTCAAGGCATCCATTGGCTCTTCAATCAAATATCCATTTGGGCCGTAGCTTTCTGGATAAGAAGCCGTCAACCCGATAAATGCAATACTGCAGTCGTCGACTTTTTCAAAATGAACTTCTTTTGCAAACGGAGGCACATCTCCAGTAGACGCCCATTTGACATTCGAAATAATGACTTCGAACTTGCGACCTTCATAAGCCGCCTCTAATTCAAGCGGTGTATATGCGGTTCCTTCGTTATTTCCAAGGGTCGCAAAATCGATTTGCTCTTCGTTCAACACTCTTGCAGCAATCTTTCCATCTTCTGCTTCAACCAATGGATGAACACGGTCAATGAGGTCTCCTAAATCAATCCCAAACACCTTTTCCCCCATCGCCTCAAGTTGGGCTCTACGCTCCTTCATAAAGCACGTTTGCGTCTTTATGGAATGAAAATTCGAGTGCATATCGTTGATGTGAAGAATCATTACTTCACTCATGCTTCCACCTCATCTGGATGATTTTCGAATACTGTTGCTTGTGTTAACTGTTGTAAATCCTGTGGTGCAATCTCTAATTGGAGACCACGTTTTCCCGCAGAGATACGAATCGTTTTTTGCTTCATCGCATGATGCTCGATGAAGGTTGGAAATTTCTTCTTCATTCCAATCGGTGAACATCCTCCGCGTACATATCCTGTTAATGGTTCCAGTTTATCTAGTGATAATAATTCTACGCGTTTATTTCCTGAAACTCTCGCAATCGTCTTTAAATCTAATTCTCGGTGAGCCGCAATACAAGCGACTAAATGTCCAGTCTTATCGCCCGTTAATACGATGGTTTTGTAAACTTCCTCAACGGGAATCCCCATCCCCTGTGCTGCATGAATCGCATCAAGGTGTGCTGTATCCACATCATATT
>CALCML010000319.1 GCA_937967765.1 uncultured Carnobacterium sp. | reverse complement strand
ATAGCTCTTTCTTCAAAGTGTTCTTCACGATTAAAGAATTACCTTACATTGCCGTGTTAGATAAACAACAACGGTTCTACGGAATCTTGACTCACAGCAGCTTACTTAGCATGCTTCAAGAATCATGGAACGTGAAAAACGGTTCTTATGTATTAACAATTATCTCTGGCGGTGAAAAAGGCGCACTTGCGAACATCTCTAAAGTGATTAACAAGTATGCTTCTATCGCGAACGTAATGACCATCGATACTGAGAAAGATAAAAGCTTACGTCGTATCTTGATTACATTGCCAGCGGGCGTGACAAAAGATACCCTACAACAAATCATCGACGCCCTCGAAAAGAAAGACTACTCAGTAGCGGAAGTAGAGGATTTGCAAAACAATTAGGATATGAGACCGAGCGCTCAGAAATGGAACGTTGGACCGGAACGCCGGAAGGGACTCGGAACGAGTCGTGCGGACGTTTCGGGAAACGCACGCCATTTCTGCGATGGCGAGCTCAACTTCATCCATACACTAAATGAGTGTCACTATAACATCTTCAGATGTATCGAAAAACAAAATAAGTCCTCTGGACATCTTCATAGTGGTGACAGTAAAGGCACCGGATTGAGCCGAAGTCTCAATTCCTAGCAAGCTTCAAACCGAGGGTAAGTGATAAATCACGAACCCTCGGTAATTCACATTACTTGCACTTCTTTACTGTTCCCACTATAGAGTCCAGAGGATTTTTGTTTTTTTGCTTTGGCGAAAGAAACTGCGCCTCCCAGTTCTATCTCAATTGGTTGCGTAGAGCAGAATTTATATAAAAACAATTAAATCAGTTTCACTATCAACATCTTCAGATGTATTAATAGTGGTAAATGTAAGGATATCACCTGGAGCCTGTAGTCTCCAGGTTCCCAAGCTTCAAACAGCTGCTAGGAAATAAATTTCTTAGCAGCTGTAATTCACATTGGGTATTTGTCCTTACAAATACCACTATATCATCTGAAGATGTTTTTTCGTTCCACTGAACAAGTTTGGCATTAAATTCTGTCCTTACGCTAGACTTGGTGCTAATACAATTGATTTTGTGAAGCGAAGTTGTCTTTTGTTTTTTTTTATGGCTAGGAGTGCAGAGTCCAGAGGATTTTTGTTTTTTTTGATTAGGCAAAGTAATCGGTGCATCCTAATGCTAACTTAATTTGTTCTGAAAAGTCGAGTTGTCTTTTGCTTTTTACACCTACAAGGATGCAGGGACGGAGGACGCAATTAACATATTTGTTAATTAACATATATGTTAATTTTAAGAGAGTTTAATCAAAAAAAGGCGGGTAAAGGCTAGGCCTTTATCCACCTTTTCAAATTTGAATGGTTATTCGCTGCGGAGCGATTCGACTGGGTCTTTCTTCGCGGCGATACGTGAAGGGATGAGACCGGCTAACATGGTTAATACAATCGAGATACCGATGAGGATAAGCGCTGCTTCCCATGGTAATTGCGCCACGTTTTCCACGTTTGTCATTTTCGCAACAACGGCATTGATTGGAAGTGTCGCAAGGAGCGTAATGGCGATGCCGAGCACCCCGGAGATAAATCCTTCGATGGCTGTTTCGGCGGTGAAGATGCGACGGATGTCTTTCTTCGAAGCCCCCATTGCACGTAGGATTCCGATTTCTTTTGTACGTTCGAGAACCGAGATGTACGTGATAATCGCAATCATAATCGATGATACGATGAGCGAGATAGCTACGAAACCAACGAGTACGGTTGTAATCACGCCCACCATTGTCGTAATTGAAGACATGATGGTTTGAATATCGTCGGAGTAGGCGAGCACTTTGTCGTCTTCGCCGGCGTCTTTTTTCGCCGTGTTATAGGCGTTGATGAAGTCCTTCAACTCTTGTTTTTGTTGGAACGAAGAGGTGTAGAACTCGATGGCAGCCGGTTTGGATTTGTCGATGACACCCAATTTCGCGAGGTTTTCCTCGTAAGTGGCAGCCGAGTTTTCGTTGTATTGTTGGATGTATTGCGCTTGTTGTTCAGGCGTCAATTTGACCAACTGGATTTTTTCTTCTTCGGTTAAATCAGCCGAATTGAATGGTTTTGGATCTTTGGCAAATTCTTTTCCAGTAAATACATTAATCGTTGGGTTGGCTTCTTGCTCTTTTACGATGTCACTGTTTTGAATTTGTTCAGAAGTGTAATCGATCAGGGCGCTTGTATAAGCCACACCGCCAGAAGGAGAGTTCACACCAGAACTTGTGCCTTCTTTTTGACGAAGAATGCCGACGATTTTAAGTTCGAGACCGTTCTCGATTTGCGTCTTCATATACGCTTCGTCGTCAATTTTATTGATCCATTGGTTGTTTTCTTTCACGAATCGGTTTGTGTTCACAACGGCTTTGAATGTTTTCCCGATGAAATCACTATATTGATACGTTTGTGATTTGAGTTCGTCCAGTTTCTTCACATCGTTTAATTCGCTAGGGTCTTTGATGCGTAAGCTATAAAGGAGCAGGTCACTGATTTGGTTATCTTCATCGACAATAAGGACGATTTCAGATTTATCTTTTGGAAGGCGACCTTCTAGCACATCGTATTGCGCCTCAAGCATGGCTTCATCACTTGAAAGTTGGCTCCAATAGTCGATATTTTGCAAGTAGCCTTTAATCGTCTGGTTCGTCGTGTCGACTTCGCTTGCAATGTTCGACGGAAGAATGCTCTTTGGACCGTTCGATGTGTCGCTAGCGTAAATATACGGCTGCAGGTTGTATTGGTAACGAATGTCTTTTGTCAGTTTTGCGACTTCGGATGCGTGTTCGTCCAAGTATGTCTTGAAAGACGCGATGTCGTTTTTGCCGATTTGTTTTTTCAATAAATTCGTCAACACCGTATTGACGCCAAGCTCGTTATTGTCCTTATAAGGCTTGTCGCTCAAATCCGGAGAGGTCGCTAGCAGATTACTTTGGTTCTGCTCGCTAATCGTCAGTGGAAGAGAGACGAGGGTGTCTTCTTGCACCTTCTTCACGTAGTCGCTCACACCGTTAGATAAGGCCAAGATAAGAGCAATCCCGATAATCCCGATGGAACCGGCAAAGGCAGTTAGGAAGGTACGGCCTTTCTTCGTCAATAAGTTATTAAACGAAAGGGCTAGAGCTGTCATAAAGCTCATCTTCGTCTTCGTAAACTGAATGTCGCCTTGTTTGGCTTCTTCGGTTGGGTCGTATGGATTCGAGTCGCTCAAGATGTTTCCATCTAATACTTGTACGATACGAGTGGAGTACGTCTTTGCCAGCTCTGGGTTATGCGTCACCATGATGACCAGACGTTCCTTGGCGATGTCTTTTAATAAATCCATGATTTGAAGAGAAGTCTCGGAATCGAGCGCTCCTGTTGGTTCGTCGGCTAAAACGACTTTTGGATCGTTCACGAGGGCACGCGCAATCGCGATACGCTGCATTTGTCCCCCAGACATTTGACTTGGTTTCTTATATAAATGGTCTTTCAACCCAACGCGTTCGAGCGCTTCGATGGCACGTTTCTTGCGTTCCGCTTTGGAAACACCAGAGAGCGTCATTGCAATCTCGACGTTTGAGAGTGCCGTTTGGTGGCCGATAAGATTATACGACTGGAAGACGAATCCAATTGTGTGGTTTCTGTAGCTATCCCAATCGCGGTCTTTAAATTGCTTTGTTGATTTTCCTTGGATGAGTAAATCACCCGATGTGTATTGGTCGAGTCCACCGATGATATTTAAGAGGGTGGTTTTCCCTGAACCCGATTGCCCGAGAATCGAGACGAACTCATTTTCACGGAAGCGAATCGAGATATCTTTCAGCGCGTGAAACTCTTGATTTCCCGTATGATACACTTTTGAAATATGTTGTAGCTGTAGCATCGTTTAGCTCCTTTCATCATTGAGCCTAGTGTACCATAGTTGAAGGGGTTGAGCATAGGACTCGAGTCGGAATTTTAGTAAAAAGTTAGCAGGGAGAAATGTTGAAACTCCCTATAAAATCTGTATAATAGGAATACAACACAAAAAAGGAGTACAACCCATGACAACAATTGATAAAGTGGCTCTGATGGAGCAAGCGAAAGAAGTTTTAAAGAATGCTTACTGTCCGTATTCAAAATTCCCTGTAGGAGCTGCGGTTTTATATAAAGATGGCCGTGTGATTACGGGAGCAAATATTGAAAATGTATCGTTTGGGGTAACCAACTGTGCAGAACGTAGCGCGATTTTCTACGGAGCTTCACAAGGCTATCGTAAAGGCGATATTTTAGCGATTGCCGTTGCGGGGGAGACTGAAGGATTTTTGCCACCATGTAACATTTGTCGTCAAGTGATGGTTGAGTTCTGCGGACCAGATACTCTTGTATTCTTATTGAATGGAAAAGGCGAAATTCGTGAGTTACGCTTAGAAGAATTAGTTCCTTATTCATTCGTTAGCTTAGAAATGTAATGAATTTTAGAAGAAATGAAGCAGCCAGTCGTTGCTTTGTTTCTTCTTTTTTTGTCCAAAAAATTGAAAAATAAAATCGACGGGTTTCGCTGGATCTATTCCGAAAACTGAATTTTTAGAATATAATCGCCTGAATTTCTAGTTATAGAAGGATATAAAAGTTATTCAGCAGATTGATTTAAAAATGATAAAAAATCTGGATGTAGTGAATCCTTTAATCCATTTGCAAGGGGATCACCTATAAAGTACCGAGCACACTTATACAAAATTTGTTTGATTTAAAGAGTGTTGAAATGACTTGTCTGTATAAAATTTTCTCGCGCCATTTTTGCATGAAAAAAAGTAAAAAGTAGCATATATGTTACACTTCAAAAAAAATAAGACCTAAGAATCCAGCGGATGCCATAATAGCAGTAATGGGGGATGGCAACCAATGTGAATTACTGACTCTAGGGAATTCCCGTAGAGTCAGTTTGAAGCTTGGTAGAGCTTGAGACTTTGGCTCAAGCCGGTGCCCCATTACAGCTTTTATGGCCAAATCCGCTAGGATTCGAAGGGATTAAGCGCCAACCGAAATTAACTTATAAGTTAATTTTGATTTTGAGTATTCATTCTACTTGCAAGTGGCGAGGGACTGTTTTATACTGAAGTCAACCAAATAGGTTTACACATTTTGTAGGAGGTGTACGATGTATCAACCAGAGAAATTAAAAGAGAGAAGAGTGGCGCAGGGACTCACGCAACAAGAGCTCGCCAATGCACTTGGTGTCTCTAAGCAGGCTTATTCTGCCTGGGAGCGTGGAGTGAAGGTGCCAGCTCCGGATAAGGTAGAACAGCTGGAGAAGCTTCTATCTGTGCCAAAGGGATATTTTACAGAAATAGAAATTGTGCGATTATACCATACGCTCACGCCGCCAAATCAAGAGAAGGCGGTGCGCTATGTCAAGGCGCTTGCAACAGAGGAACAAACGCCAAAAGTGGTGCCGATGAAGAAGAAATTGGTCGCGTATCATGTGTACGAGAAGATGTCGGCCGGGATTGGGGCGACGATTTACAACGACCGAGACTACGATACGGTTTACTACGATGAAGAGTTGGCGCATGATTTTGCGTCATGGGTATCGGGGGACTCGATGGAACCACGCTACCACAATGGATCGGTGGCGCTCATTCGTGAGACGGGATTCGATTATGATGGAGCGGTTTATGCGGTGGTATGGAACGGTCAGACGTTTATTAAGCGCGTGTACCGTGAAAGGGACGGGTTGCGTTTAGTATCGTTCAACCCGGACTATGCGGACTTATTTGCTCCGTATGAGGAAGAACCACGAGTGGTAGGAATGATTGTTGGAAACTTTATGCCGTTGGAGGGATAAAGATGGGCTGCTTTGACTATTCGAAGGAACCGAGAAGCGACATTGCCTTTGTGGATATGAAGTCCTTTTACGCGAGTGTGGAATGTGTGGCAAGAGGTCTGCATCCATTGAAGACGTCGCTATGCGTGATGAGTCGTGCGGATAATTCGGCAGGGCTGATTTTAGCGTCCTCCCCAACGTTCAAGAAGGTCTTCGGGAAATCCAATGTCGGTCGTGCCTACGAGTTGCCCTTTGATGTCAAAACACGTCGTTTTAGTTATGCAAATGCGCGCCGACAAGGAATCGAAGTAACGCCGCAATATGTGCGCTTTATCGAAAACTGGGCGAAGGTGACGCATATCGTACCGCCTCGGATGGACGAGTATATTAAGGTGAACATGCAAATCCAACGCGTGTTTCAAAACTTCGGTGGACCAGAGGATATTTTTCCGTATTCGATTGATGAAGGATTTATTGATTTAACGTCGTCGCTGAATTATTTTGTGCCGGATGATGCGCTCTCTAGACGGGAAAAGCTCGACCGGGTGTCTGCGGATATTCAACGGGCGATTTGGAAGGAGACGGGGATTTACTCGACGGTTGGAATGTCGAATGCGAATCCGCTCTTGGCCAAATTAGCGCTCGATAATGAGGCGAAGAAGATTCCGCATATGCGAGCGAACTGGTCGTATGAAGATGTCGAAGAAAAGGTCTGGGGAATTCCAGAGATGACCGACTTTTGGGGAATCGGGTCGCGAATGGAGAAGCGACTGAACGCATTAGGGATTTATTCGATTCGAGAATTGGCGAATGCGAATCCGGACCGATTGAAACAAGGGCTTGGCGTCGTAGGACTCGATTTATGGTTTCACGCGAATGGGATTGATGAGAGTAATGTGCATGTGCCGTATCGCCCGAAGTCAAGAGGGCTTGGGAACTCGCAGGTGCTTCCGCGTAACTATGTTCGACAGCGGGATATTGAAATCGTGCTACGCGAGATGGCGGAGCAGGTGGCCATACGTATGCGACGAATTAAAAAGAAGGCGACGGTTGTTTCGATTCATGTAGGCTACTCAAAGGACGAAGGATTGTCGTCAATACAGGCGCAACGTAAAATTGACCCGACGAATCGTACTTCGGTGTTATCGGAAGTGGTGTTGGAACTCTTTCGTAAGAAATACAAAGGAGGTGCGGTGCGTAATGTGGCGGTGCGGTATTCCGGATTTGTCGAAGAAAGCTTTGGACTCATTTCACTATTCGAAGATATTGAAGCAGTTGAGAAAGAAGAAAGGCTCCAGACGGCGATTGATACGGTCCGCGACCAATACGGATTCACCTCGCTTTTAAAAGGGAATGCGCTGGAAGGTGGTTCGCGCGTGGTGGCTAGAAGCAAGTTAGTCGGAGGACATTCTGCTGGAGGATTAGACGGTTTGAAATAATGGAGAGAGCGTATTTGCCGTATCGCTCGGCAAGAGAGCATAAGGATCGTGGCATGGCGAAATGGATGGGGTTCTTCCTGTCGGAACATACGACGTCTCTAAAAGATGAAAAGAAACGCATCGACCAGACGAGTATGCTGACGATGGAAGAGAAATGGATGTTGCTATCGCAATTGTATGTAGGAAAGTTACAAGCCAGTATTACGGTGCCGTATCGGATGATGCGCCAAACGCTCATTGGTGAAGTGAGTGAATTATACGAGAGTGAAATCTCGCTGAAGACCGAAGAAGGCTACCGCCGCATTGCAGTGGAAGAGATTCTGCAAATTCAGTTGGTGGAAGGCACAGAGTAATCGAAAAATAGTACGAAATTTCATTCAACATATAAAGTTTTAAAGGGGTCGAATGCGACTTCTTTAAATCAGGATAAATAAGGACGTCTCCCGTTATTCACTAGAGTTGACGGGGGCGTTCTTTTTTGCTAAAATAGTCGTGTTGTAATTGTGAAGCACCACAGCTACAACCGCTCGGATTAGAGTACAAAAGACCGGAATCGGCACTTTAAACTGGCGAGTCTTAGTCTAAAATATAGGAGGTGCAATATGTACGCAATCGTAAAAACTGGTGGAAAACAAGTTAAAGTTGAAGTTGGTCAAGCAATCTACGTTGAAAAATTAAACGCAGAAGCTGGCGACAAAGTAACTTTCGAAGAAGTAGTATTTGTAGGTGGAGATGACGTTAAAGTTGGTGCTCCATTCGTAGCAGGTGCAACTGTTGAAGGAACTGTTGAAAAACAAGGCCGTCAAAAGAAAGTTGTAACTTTCAAATACAAACGTCGTAAAGACTCACACCGTAAACAAGGTCACCGTCAACCTTATACAAAAGTTGTTATTGACGCAATCAACGCTTAATCACGATGATTCAAGTGACTGTACACAAGAAGAACCAACGAATCATTTCCTTTGAAATGACTGGTCATGCAGACTTTAGTGAACACGGTTCAGATATCGTTTGCGCAGGAGTATCGGCTCTAGCCATTACAACTGTGAACAGCATTGAGAAGTTAGCAGGATACCAACCGATTGTCGAAGTCGACGAGGTTGAGGGTGGTTACTTATATATGGAAGTTGTAGAAGACTTGACGAAAGAGCAAGAACATACAACTCAAATTTTATTAAATAGTCTATTACTAGGGTTAGAAGATATTCAATCGGAATATCAAGACTTTCTAGCTGTAACTGTTGCATAATCAATCAAGGAGGTGCACAACTATGTTAAAAGTGAATTTACAATTATTTGCCCATAAAAAAGGGGGCGGTTCTACATCAAACGGACGTGACTCACAAGCGAAACGTCTAGGTGCTAAACGTGCTGACGGACAATTCGTTTCAGGTGGTTCAATTTTATACCGTCAACGTGGAACAAAAATCCATCCAGGTGAAAACGTAGGTAGAGGTGGAGACGATACTTTATTTGCTAAAGTAGACGGAATTGTACGTTTCGAACGTAAAGGCCGTGACAAAAAACAAGTATCTGTTTATCCAGTAATCGCTGCTGAATAATATTGAGTAGGATGTGACATTCAGTCACATCCTTTTTTTTAAGAAAAATGAGAGATTCACAAAACTACTTCGAACGTTTCAGATTCATCTATAATAGAATCTGAAAGTTCTTCGTAGTTTTGTTAGCAAAAAAATTTGAATGAACCTATTTCATAGTTTTCAAAGCTCAAAAAGTCTTAAAAAATAGAAGGAGGGATTCTTATCGAAGCAGGTAAAGAAATTAAAGCGTTCGAAGAATTGGCAAAAGCTGTAGAGGTGCTTCAAAAAGAAATCGGTTATTCGAATATAGAGGCGCTTGGTGAGACGTTACAAAATATCGTGAACGATAACACTGCGCAACAAGTCGAAGGATTGCCAAGTCAAAAAGTTGCTGAAGAATTAAACAAAGCGTATCAACAATTAGATTTAACAAGCTATTCGAGTGAAGAGATTCGCCGTATGATTCAATTCACGTTCTTAAAAGCCGCTAAAGAAGATGGCTTACAAATGAACCATCAAATGACGCCGGATGCCATCGGATTACTCGTGGCGTATATGATTGATCAAATGACGAAGAAAGACGAACCCCTACAAATTGCAGACTTTGCTGCAGGGAGTGGGAACTTGCTCAGCACGATTCTATTATTCTTACAATCTGCTGGCAAAACTGTAAGTGCAACAGCCATCGATAATGACGAAGTGCTTGTTCACTTAGCCTTGCAAGCATTCGCCTTAGAGCAATTGGATGTGAAGACTTCCTTACAAGATGGCTTGCAAGATTCACTCGTGGATCCGCAAGACTTCGTAGTGAGTGATTTACCAGTTGGTTACTATCCAGTAGATGCAAATGCCGCTCGTTTTGAAACGAAAAACGACGAAGGCCATTCATTCGCGCATCACTTACTCATCGAGCAACAAGTGCGTTACTTGAAAGAGGCAGGAGTTGGATTCTTTATCGTTCCAACGAACCTTTTTGATACACCTGAAGGAGAGAAGTTGCTTTCTTATTTACAAAAGGAAACATACGTGCAAGCCATGCTGGCATTTCCACGCAATCTCTTCAAAGATGTGCAATTTAGCAAGTCGCTTTTAATCGTTCAAAAACGTGGAAAAGGCGCAAAACAAGTGAGTCAAGTGCTCCTTGGAGATATCCCAGAATTTAAGAACAGAGAAAAATTCAGAAAATTCACTCTAACATTCGAAAAATGGGTACAAGAAATGTTATAATAAATCTGTTAGACCCACTAAAGGGCTTAATTTGAAATTAAAGGAGAATGTGCATGTCAAAATCAATCGCGATTAATGCAGGAAGTTCAAGCTTGAAGTTCCAATTATTTAATATGCCACAAGAAGAAGTAGTGGCTAAAGGTTTAGTAGAACGTATTGGATTAGGGGATTCAGTCTTCTCAATCAGCTACGGAGACGACCAAAAATTTGAAGTGGTAGAAGATATTCCAAACCACGAAGTTGCGGTAGAAAAATTATTAGAACAATTAGTAGCTTTAAACATTATTTCTTCATTTGACGAAATCACTGGTGTTGGTCACCGTGTCGTTGCTGGTGGAGAATTATTCAAAGATTCAGCTTTAGTGGATGACACTGTTATCCAACAAGTTGAAGACTTAGCAGAATTTGCACCATTACACAACAAAGCTGAAGCGGTAGGAATGCGCGCATTCAAACACATCTTACCAGACATTACAAGTGTTGCTGTATTCGATACTTCATTCCATACAACAATGCCTAAGAAAGCTTACTTATATAGCATTCCAATGGAATATTACAAAAAATTCAAAGCTCGTAAATACGGAGCTCACGGAACAAGCCACCGCTACGTTTCACGCCGCGCTGCTGAAATGTTAGGTAAACCAATCGAAGAATTAAAAATCATCACTTGCCACTTAGGTAACGGTGCTTCAATCACTGCAGTTGATGGCGGTAAATCTGTAGATACTTCTATGGGATTCACTCCATTAGCAGGGGTTACAATGGGTACTCGTTCAGGTGATATCGATGCTTCATTAGTAGCATTCTTAATGAACAAATTAAACATTACAGACGTTAACGAAATGGTTGACATCTTAAACAAAAAATCAGGTCTTTTAGGCCTTTCAGGTGTATCAAGCGACATGCGTGACGTTGAAGCTGCAAGTGCAACAAACGAAGATGCTAAAGTTGCAGTGGAAATCTTCGTTGACCGCGTTCAAAAATACATTGGACAATATGTTGCTGTTATGAACGGTGTGGACGCTATCGTCTTCACTGCTGGTATCGGTGAAAACTCTAAATCAATTCGTTCTCGTATCATCAACGGTTTAACTTGGTTCGGTTGCGATATCGATCCTGAGCGTAACGATACTCGTTCAGAAGCTATCATTTCTTCTGAAGGTGCGAAAGTTACTGTATTAAACATCCCAACTAACGAAGAAGTTGAGATTGCGCGAGACATCGAACGTTTACGCAAATAAGAGAACCGAAGGTTCAAACGAGAAACTATAAAAAATCCTTTGGATTGACTTTATAGTAGTCATTGTAGGAGACCGGCTCGAGCCTGTAGTCTCTCACCTATCGAATTCAAAGAGCCCCATGGCGGAATATCCGCTGTGGGGCTCTATTTCATTTCGATTCTTATTCCCTACTATCACTACTATAAAATCCAAGGTTTATCCGTTTCTCTTCAAAGGAGCAGATTATTGTGTAAATCCTCCTCAGTAGAATACGCGGACGAGTGAGTTTAACTAGGGACGTAAATCCTTCTCAGTTAAATACGCGACAAGGAGTGTGGTAGTGGAGACAGGCTCTCGCCTGCCAAATTCAAAGGCTCTCTTGGCGATAAATCGCTGAGAGAGCCTATTTCATTTGTCGTTGTTATTATAGGATTTTTTGAATTTTTGGAATTTTAATTGCTAGAGGTCGGGTCAAGCGTCGCATGCTTGCTCTGCTTTATAGGGGCGGAGTAAGCCCCTAATTTAGTACCCTAAAAATTAATTATACCGCTACTGAATATGAAAAAAAAGACTTTTAAGCAGAAAATAAGAGGAGTAAAATTAGTGTATACATAAAATAAAAAGCAAAGGAGCGATTTCTATGGATAGCGGAGTTTATGTTTTAGTAGGTATTGTTATTTTGGCTATTTTAGTAATTTCTGGCCTTTACTTATTGCTAAAAAAAGCTCACAAGTGAGGTTTCAATAATGTTAAAAAAAATAATAAATTCCTATAATTTTTCGGTTCCTGTTTTAAGTCTTACGATTTTTTTGAAGTTTTCACTTGATATTTTTTATGATATTTTTTATGGTGAAAGCTTTGGTGATAGTATTTCTTTTGAACGAACAATGTTACTTACTTTATTTATTTGTATGGGTATTCACATTTATAAAAATATGAACAACCACCCTGAATAGGATATCAAAATGAAGATAAGGAGGAAGTTATATGAGACCACTTTTTTATTTAATATGGATTGTATTACTTACGCTTGGAATATATTTGAGAAAGAAAAATATTGTTAAAGTACCTTTATGGGTGGAAATTTTTTTATTTGTTTTGTTTGTTTTGATTTTTGTAGCTTTATACTCTTATGTATTGTTTATCCCATAAATAAACAAAATCACCCTGAAAAGTCTGATTTATGGTCATATTAACTTTGAGGTATTTGTTATGAATAGATGGTTTAAATATATTATAGTTAGTACTATTATGGCATCTAGTATTTTCTTTTTGGTTTATTACCAAAAGGGGGAATATAAATATGAGGTTTTCCTTGTAATGTTTATTTTAAATGTGCCTGTATTTTTTGATAAAAAAAGTTCACAAGTAACAATTAATAAAAAATCAAGGAGGTCTTAACAATGGTTAAAAAAGCAATTTTTGCCTTTAAAAAAGCAACAAAAATTATGGGGCTTTTATTAGTTGTGTTTCTGATCTACTCTTTTTACGATCCTTCAATTTTTTCTAGTTATCAATTTCGTATGGGGTTTTTAGCTCTGTGGACAGGAGATTTTTTATATTTTTTTTTATGGAAAAATCCAAGAGATAAATATAGTGATTGGTGATAAAAAATGAGGTTTAATTTTTAATTGTTGGTATTTAGTTAATTTTATTATTAAAAAAACAATTCAAAAACCACCCTGAATAGGGTGGCTTTAGGGTTTGCAGCTCTTGCAACCGGAAATCTTTGCTTCTTCTCAATTTCTATTACAGCTGCGGGGTGGCAATAATGTTTAAAAAAGCAGTTTATGCTTTTAAAAAGTCAACAAAAATTATAGGGCTTGTACTAGCTGTGTATTATCTTTATTCCTTTTATGATCCTTCTTTTCTATCAGAGTTAAGGGCGCGTAATGGTCTTTTAGGACTTTGGATAGGACATTTTTCATATTTTCTGTTATCGAAAAATCCAAGAGATATATTTAAGGATTGGTGATAAAAGTTCTAGTTTTTATTACGGATGTTTAGTTGATTTTTATTTTGCGTAAACAAAGTATAAATTTCTAATTATCTTTTTATATTTTCTTAAATGCTCGTAAAG
>CALCML010000318.1 GCA_937967765.1 uncultured Carnobacterium sp. | reverse complement strand
AAGCTCGTTCAGGCGGTGGCGTTAGATTAGGATTCGAAGGTGGACAAACTCCATTATTCCGTCGTATTCCAAAACGTGGTTTCCAAAATATTAATCGTAAAGAATATGCAGTTGTAAATCTTGAAACATTAAACCGTTTTGAAGATGGTCAAGAAGTAACTGCGACTGTACTAGTGGAGGCTGGTATCGTTAAAAACGAAAAAGACGGTATCAAAGTGTTAGCTAATGGTAAACTTGAACGCAAGTTAACTGTAAAAGCAAATAAATTCTCGCAAGCAGCAAAAGAAGCTATTGAAGCTGCAGGTGGAACTGTAGAGGTGATCTAATGTTCACTCTACTAAAGAATGCTGTTCAAATGAAAGATATTAGAAAACGTCTGTTATTCACATTGTCGATTCTAATTATCTTTCGTATTGGATCACAAGTTACTGTTCCTGGTGTAAATGCTGGAGCGATTCAGACATTTGCAACTACAGGAATTTTCGGATTGTTAAATACATTTAGTGGTGGGGCTTTATCGAACTTCTCATTGTTCTCAATGGGAGTTTCGCCTTATATCACCGCATCCATTGTTGTCCAATTGTTACAAATGGATATCCTACCAACGTTTGTTGAGTGGTCTAAACAAGGGGAAGTTGGTCGTCGTAAATTAAATTCGGCAACTCGTTATTTAACAATTGTGATTGGATTTTTCCAAGCATATGCAATTTCTTTTGGATTTAATGTTTGGTCAAACTATGGGTTAATTAACAACCCAGGGATCAAAACATTCTTAATGATTGCACTTGTGTTAACAGCTGGTTCCATGTTCCTAACATGGTTGGGAGATATGATTACCGTTAAGGGGATTGGTAATGGGGTTTCCGTTCTAATCTTCGCAGGTATTGTAGCAAGAATGCCACATGATATTTATGAATTCTATGTAAATCAAATTCAAGGTCGTACAGACACTGATTTTTATCGTGCAGTAGGATTCACAGTTGCATTAATCGTAGCGATTGTTTTAGTCGTTATGTTAGTAGTATATATTGAACAAGCGCAACGTCGCTTACCAATCTCATACTCAAAACGTGCAACTGGTTCAAGTGAAACATCTTGGTTACCTTTAAAAATCAACTCTGCAGGGGTAATTCCGGTTATCTTTGCTAGTTCATTTATGACATTGCCATCAACTATTTTAAGTTTGTATGCAAAAGATCATAATGAATCTGGCTGGTATCAACTTGCCACTAACATTTTTGATTTTTCTAAACCTGCTGGTGCAACATTATACACAGTGTTAATTGTTGTATTTACATTTTTCTATGCTTTCGTTCAAGTGAACCCAGAGAAAGTAGCAGAAAACTTACAAAAATCAAGCGGATATATTTTAAGTGTCCGTCCTGGTAAAGATACAGAACAATTTGTTTCAGGTACTTTACTACGATTGAGTACAGTTGGTGCTCTTTATCTTGGTGGTATCTCAATCCTTCCAATGGTAGCTTCAGCATTATGGAACTTACCTCGTGGATTGATGCTTGGTGGTACAAACCTTCTAATCGTTGTTGGGGTAGCGTTAGAGTTAAGCCGACAAATTGAAGGACGTACAATTAAACGTAAGTATAAAGGATTTATTGAGGAATAATGGAAGAAATTGACAAGATGCAGCAATGCGTTTTGTCAGTTCTTCAGTTATGATTCTAGGAGGCAACTATGAACATTATCTTAATGGGTCTACCTGGTGCAGGTAAAGGTACTCAAGCAGAAAAAATCGTTGCTACATACGGAATTCCACATATTTCAACAGGAGATATGTTCCGTGCTGCTATGCAACAAGAAACTGAATTAGGTCTTAAAGCTAAATCATTCATGGATAAAGGCGAATTAGTACCTGATGAAGTAACAAACGGCATTGTAAAGGAACGTTTACAACAAGCCGACACAGAAAAAGGATTCTTATTGGACGGTTTCCCACGTACTCAAGCACAAGCGGAAGCACTTGATAAAATCTTAGCGGAATTAAACCGCTCAATCGATGCAGTCATTAACATCGAAGTGAACCCAGAAATCTTAATGCAACGTCTAACAGGAAGAATTATTTGTCGTAACTGTGGTGCAACTTACCACAAAACAAATAATCCACCTAAAGTAGAAGGTACATGTGATCGTTGTGGTTCTCACGATTTCTATCAACGTGAAGACGACAAACCTGAAACAGTGGAAAATCGAATTCAAATTAACATTGAACAATCAAAACCAATCTTAAACTACTATAATGCAAAAGGCTTATTACGTAATGTTGATGGAGAAAGCGGCATTGACAATCTCTTCAAAACAATTCAATCAATTATGGGCGAACCTCGCTAGGAACTGCCTGTTATCTTGCAATTATGGTAGCTAAAATGGTATACTTAGAAAGTTAGATAACGGTAGAAGTCCGTCAAATAATCCGTAAAAACTTTTTACAAGTAAGGAGGATGAGACATGGCAAAGGAAGACGTAATTGAAATTGAAGGTATTGTTAATGAAACATTACCGAATGCGATGTTCAAGGTCGAACTTGAAAACGGTCATGAGGTTTTAGCGCATGTAT
>CALCML010000317.1 GCA_937967765.1 uncultured Carnobacterium sp. | reverse complement strand
ACTGGTTCATAACCACCGCTAGAGAACCATGTTGAGCGGAAGTTTCCGCGGCAAATATGCATATTCACCACTAAATCTTCTGGTTTCCATTCAATCACACGGTTAAGCACATCCACATAGTCACGAGCGATTTTTTCGAGATCGAATCCACGCGCTTCGTACGCTTCACGTTTGTCTAACGCACAGAACTCACCCCAGCTAGTGTCATCTAATTGAATATTGCGGCATCCTAAGTCGTAGAAGCATTGTAGAGCTTTACGGTATGCTTCGACCACATCATCAAAGAAGAGGGCTTCATTGTCTTTGTAGCGCTCAATTGGCACATAATTTTTCTCACGAACTTGCGTAATCAAATGCAACATACTTGGTGAAGGAATCGTTAATTTCACCGGTGTATCGCCAGCGTGCTCTTTTAAGAATTTGAAGTGTTTTACGAATGGATGATTCTCTGAAAAATCCACCTTCCCAACGATTCGTAATGTTTTTGGCTTCACATCTTTATCTTTGAATTGAACAGAGAAGTGGTCTACTTCAACAAGTTCAACCCCATCTAAGTTTTCTAAGAAATCTAAGTGCCAGAATGCACGACGGAATTCACCGTCAGTGACAGACTTGAGGCCGAGTTCTTTTTCTTTCTCGATTAAAGCGATGATTTCTTCGTTTTCAACGCGTTCGAGTTCTTCGGCAGTGATTTCTCCGGCATTAAATTTTGCACGGGCTTCTTTTAGACGTTCTGGACGTAAGAAACTTCCTACGTGATCGAGTCTAAATGGTGCTTTTTGACAACAGCTACAGTTTTCGTGATTTGACATATGTTTTCCTCTTTTCGTTTATTCAGCTTCTGGTAAATACGCAATGGCGCGAACAGGTGACCCTGGAGTATGGTTCCAGTTAGGGTATGAGATTGAAATCACAGCACCGACTGCTGGAACTTGGTCAAGGTTCGCTAATACTTCCACTTGGAAGATGTCTTGGCTTAATAAGTAGTATTCGTTTGTTAAACCATGTGCTGCAGCGTGAACACCTGAGTCTGTATCTAATGTTTCGTGACCTACAGCTTTCACATGACGTTCGTGAATTAAGAATTCAAGCGCATCTTTTGCCCAACCTGGTGTGTGTTGCACGTCGTTTTCGTCTAAATTACGAACCGCATCTTGGTCTGGCCAGCGGTGTGACCAGTCACTACGAAAGGCAACAAAGGCACCTGGTTCGATTTGTCCGTATTCTTCTTCAAATGCTAATACGTCGGCTTTTGTTAATTCGAAGTTAGGATTTTCGGCTACTTCTTTTGAACGGTCGATGACGTAAAGTGGTAATAATAAATCTTTCAACTCGATTTCATCAAGGAAGCGTCCGCCTTCATAGAAGTGGCAAGGTGGGTCGATATGTGTACCGTATTGTGTTACCACTGATAATTGTTGTACGTGGAATCCATCTTTTAATGTAAATAAATCTTTTTGTTCCAATGCTGGTAGAGCAGGGAAGTGAGGGCTATTCGCATCGATTTGATGGCTTAAGTTCACCCATTTTGCTTGTTTTAATGTTTTAAATGCTTGTTCTAATTGTTGTTGAAATGCTGTCATAATGACACTTCCTTTCTGAATTGAGCAAGGCTGTGGTTCAATAGTCATTCTCCCCACAGCCTTTTGATTTATTTTTTAGTGCGAGGCTTATTCTCCCCAAACCTCACGGGCGATTTCTGAAATCAATGCAATTTTCTTCCATTGATCTTCTTCTTTAATCACGTTTCCTTCTTCTGTTGATGCAAATCCACATTGAGTACTTAAGTATAAGTTTTCAAGTGGCACATATTGGCTTGCTTCTTTAATACGAGCGATGACTTCATCTTTGTCTTCTAAGTCTGCAAATTTTGAAGTTAAGAGACCTAATACAACTTTCTTCTCATTACCCACTTTTGCAAGAGGATTGAAGTCTCCGGCACGATCTGTATCGTATTCTAAGTAGTAGGCATTTACGTGTTCACCTGCTAATAGCTCATCTTCTACTTTTTCGTATCCTCCTTGAGAAATCCATGTTGACCGGAAGTTACCGCGACAAACGTGTGTGTTCACTACTAGGTCTTTTGGTAATGCATCAAGAACTGAATTGTTCAATTGTAATGCACGACCTGCAAAGTCACGACGAACTTCTTCTAATGGACGGTCTGCATCGAAACGTTTTACAAAACCATCGTCTGCTAAAGCGCCCCATGTACAATCATCAAATTGAAGCGTGCGAAGACCTTCGTTGTATAAGTCTGTAATTACATCTACATATGCGTTTTTAATTGCTTCGAAAAGCTCTTTTTCTGTTGAATAAACGGCTTTCCAAGCTGCAATATTTTCAGGTGTAAAAATTAATTCGAAATAGAATTGTGATGGAGCAGGGATTGTGAATTTCACAATAACATCTTCGTCTTTCACTAAGTCACGTAAGAATTTGAAATGTTCTACGAATGGGTGGTTATGTCCATCAATTGGAGCTGTTAATGTTGCCGTATCAGCTTTTGTTTCGACACCGTTAAATTTTAAACCGTGTTCACCTACCCTATGTTCTACGCCGTTGAATCCCCAGAAGAAGTCAAGGTGCCAGTAAGCGCGGCGGAATTCTCCGTCTGTAACGCCTTTTAATCCAGCAGCGATTTGTTTTTTAACAAGTTCGCGGATTTCTTTATCTTCTACAGCTGTTAATTCTTCGCGTGTGATTTCGCCGTTTGCGAATTTTGCGCGTGCTTCTACTAAGTCTTTAGGACGTAAATAACTTCCTACGTGGTCTACTCTAAATGGTGCATGTGTTGTCATAAGTTTATTTCTCCAATCTATCTTTGAATTTCTTCTTGCGGGATGATTATTCTCCCCATACCTCACGAGCGATTTCGCTAATTAAGGCAATTTTCTTCCATTGATCGTCTTCAGTAAGGATGTTTCCTTCTTCTGTTGATGCAAATCCACATTGTGTACTTAAGTATAAGTCTTCTAGTGGTACATATTGGCTTGCTTCTTTAATACGAGCAATCACTTCATCTTTATCTTCTAATTTTCCTGATTTAGAAGTGAGAAGCCCTAGAACGACTTTCTTACCATTGTTTACTTTCGCTAGTGGCTTGAAGTCGCCGGCGCGGTCTGTATCGTATTCTAAGTAGTACGCATGTACGTTTTCGTCTTCGAATAATGCGTCGCTTACTGAATCGTAGCCACCTGAACTTGCCCAAGTTGAGTGGAAGTTCCCACGGCATACGTGAGTGTTCACTGTTAAATCTTCTGGTAAGTCTTCTAGAATTCCGTTGTTTAATTCTAAGAATTCACGTTTGTGTTCTCTTCTTAATTCTTCAGGTGTTAAATGACTTTCTTTTGAAATGATGTTTAAGAAGTTATCATCTACGATAACGCCCCATGTACAGTCATCGATTTGTAAGAGACGGCAACCTGCATCGTATAATTCTTTAATCACTTGTCTGTAAGCAGCAATGATATCTTTAAAGAGTTCTTCTTTTGAAGGGTATACTGAGAAAGTTTGCTCAATATGCTCTGCGTCACGAATCAATTCGAAGTAGAATTGCGCTGGAGCAGGGATTGTTTGTTTTACGATAAAATCTTCATCTTCGAATTTTTTTAAGAATTTGAAGTGTTCTACGAATGGGTGATTTTCACCAGTGATTTTTCCAACGACATCTGCTGAGTCAGGTTTTGTAATTTCATCGTGGAATTGGTATCCAATTTTTGCTTGCGTGTGATCCACTCCGTTTAATCCCCAGAAGAAATCTAAGTGCCAGTATTGGCGACGGAATTCGCCGTCAGTGAATCCTTTTAATCCAGCTTTCTTTTGTTGTTCGACTAACTTTTCGATGGCTTTATCTTCGACGGCTGTTAATTCCTCGCGTGTAATTTCACCTTTTACAAATTTTTCTTTTGCTTCTACTAATTCTTTTGGACGTAAGAAACTTCCTACGTGATCTACTCTAAATGGTGCTTGTAATTTTGACATTGGTCATTCCTCCTATAAATAAAAAATCCTCACAGTATCGCTACTGCAAGGACGAAATTTTCGTGTTACCACCTTGTTTTGTAGAATTCTCACGAATCCTACCTTACCGAGTACGCACACTGGGTGTTATACTCTACAGCTATAATGGGCTACCCATTTACGTCTAATGATTCGACGTAAAATCACTCCGAGGCCATCTTCAAAAATTCAATTTCATCTCTTCCCACCAACCGAGACTCTCTTAGCAAATCTTATTTTCTACTCACCTGTTCTTTGTGATGTCTGATTAACATGTTCTTAGGATAACAGAGAACAAACCGCATAGCAATAGGTTTTCTTATACCGTTTTTCTATCGATTGTTATAACTATTCGTTATATACCTGCAAAACCCTATAAAATAGGTTATAAAAAAAGACTTAGAGACAAACTCTAAGTCTTACATCATTATTCAGAATCGACTAATTCATGTAATTTTTTCTTATAGTAGAACGTTGCGAAAATCGATAAACCAAGAATCACGACAACGTACGCAATTGTAATGAACCAAACGAAAGTACGATTCCATTCTGGTAAGTGAATTAATAAATAAATCGCTCCGAAGATAAATCCGAAGAGAACCACGACAAAAATGACCGACTTAAATCCACTACGCATACGGTTTAAGAGTTCAATGACATTCGTCCACGTTGGCGTAAAGAGCTTCAAGTCTCTCGCGTATCCCCAACGGCTAAGCCCTAGACTGATAATTCCCCATGAGAGAATGATGCCCAAAGTCATATAAATCGGTAAGCGAAGCACCGTACAAATCACCGTCATAAGAATGACCGGAATGATAGATTGAATCGCAAAGAGAATCCAGAATTTACGTTCTAAAAATTGATGCATATCGAATGGAAGAACTTTTAGATAATAATAGTTTTCCCGCTCGAGTGAAATTCCGACCGCTAATAAGTTGTTTCCTCCTGTATTGAATCCTGCAATGAAGGTAATGAGCATCGCAAATGGTAAGAAGGTGTTTAGGTTTAGGAGTTTCATAAAACTAATTTCTACCGGACCACCTGAAAAACTTAAAACTGCTGGAATTAAGAGGAGATATGGTAATATTCCTGCACTAATAATCGTTTGCGTTAATACCGAACCTTCCATTAATTGGCGAAGCGTATAGCGAATCACGAATTTCGTTGAAAGCTTGCTGCCATCTAACTCCATTTGTTTCACACGTTCGACTTTCACTTTCGAAGACGATGTTTGCGAAACGGCTTCATAGAAGTTTGGTAATACAATGAACTTCACGAGTAGTAAAATTGCCACAAATACTAAGATTACGAATCCAATCATCGGATAAACACTCATATCGAATGGATCCAAAATTGCATTATAGAAGGCGAGTACTGGTTGAATGAAAGCTGGCATTTTTCCTGTTAATACAGTATTCACCATCGAATTTGTCACCATGAATTGATATCCAATGACGGCCCCAAGAGAAATCACGAAAACTAAAATATTCGCAATCACAGATTGATATTTTCTAAAAAGCGGAATCTTCGCTAGGAAGAAGCAGAGTAGAAACATCAATAGGTAAACAATCGCACTAAAAATAAGCACCCCTAATAATGCAATCGGAATCGTGAGAAGGATGAAACCTCCTGAAAAATACACGTGGATTCCAAATAACATCACGATTGGAAGTAATCCTTGCAATGTAGCCACTACAATTGAAAAGCTCTTCCCAAGTACAACCTCTAATTCCGTAAAGGCATAAGGTAAATACGATTCGAAGTCTTTACTTTCATAAAAGACATTGTAAATAGCTGGCAATGCTTGCGAAATTAAAATCATCAAGAATAAGAAGACTGTCGTTCCAAATTGAAGTGGAGGGTATGAACGTCCCGAAATTGCTCCAGGAATTCCAAATAAAGCTCCAAACATCACCGCATATAACAATTGTTGCGTTAATGTTTTCATCGCCACATTCACGGGTTTCGATGGATTTTTCGCTTGTTTCTTTCGATAATTTTGTAATTGTGCCGGTTGCGTCGCAAAAATTAAATTGGTCTTCACCAGCGTAAGAATTCGATTAAACCGCATGTGAATCCACTCCTTCTTGTCTACCGGCTAGTGATAAGTAGATTTCTTCAAGTGTGCTATCTGGTTGTTGGCCTTTCAACTCTTGAATTGTACCGTAGAAGAGTAGTTTTCCTTTTTTCAAAATGGCAATCTTATCGCAAAGTTGTTCTGCCACTTCTAAAACGTGTGTCGAGAAGAGAACGGTATTACCTTTATCGGCATGTTCGCGCATTAATTTCTTCAAGTCATAAGAAGCTTGTGGGTCAAGACCCGTCATTGGTTCATCGAGTACCCAAATTTCAGGGTCTGATAAAAGCGC